>NZ_JAKFWN010000001.1:0-286273 GCF_021731865.1 Raskinella chloraquaticus (SeqCode)
CGCACAATGTCGACCAGGCAACCGCCGGCACGACCGAACTCAGCCGCAATATCGTGGGTGTTCAGCAGGCCGCCGGCCAGACGGGGTCAGCGTCCGGCGAAGTCCTCGCCGCCTCGAAGGTGCTGACCGAAGGGTCGGCAAAACTGAAGGGCATGATCGAGGAGTTTCTTGGAGCCGTCCAGGCAGCCTGAGCGGCTGACACAGGCCTTCTATGCCCGGCCAGATCGGCGCCTGCCTTACATCTGCCAGGACCAGCAGCTTCATCTTGGCCTTGCGCGCGGTCGCCCGCGCCGGGGCAAGTATGGTCTGGGCAGCGCCAAGCGTCAGCATCGGGGTGTTTTGGTGACAGAGAGAAGTGCTGACGCCATCGATTGGGCGGGGTGGGGGAGTGTGTGTGGGGGGGAAATGTCTGTGTTCAACCCCAATGGACCGACCGCAGTCGAAAAGGAATCCAAGGCGCTCGCCTGCATCACGAGGCCCTGCAGGTATTGTCTTTCGTAGCGCTAAGCGCTACTCTTTGAGAGTGATCAAAAGCTTTGCCGACAAGCGCACTGAAGTCGCCTTCAGCGGAACCTTCGATAAGGGCTTCCCGCAGGATATTCAGAAGCGCGCGCGCCGCAAGCTGGAGATGCTGAACGCCGCGACTGTCCTTGACGACCTGAGAAACCCGCCCGGCAATCGCCTGCACGCTTTGACGGGCGACTTCGCCGGGTTCTAAGCCATCTCGATCAACGACCAATGGCGCGTGATCTTTCGCTGGAACGGCCAGGACGCCACCGACGTCGAGATACTGGACTATCATTAGGAGGGATCGAAACCATGGCGACAGTTACATTGGCACCGATGCACCCCGGCGAAGTCCTTCGCGAGGAATTCATGGTGCCGCTCAACCTGACATCCTACAGCCTCGGCAAGCGCCTTGGTATTGACCGGCAGAGGATCGAACGGATCATAAAGGAGAAGGCATCCATGACGCCCGATACCGCCATTCGCCTTGCAAAGGCGTTCAGCGTGACTGCTGAGTTCTGGATGAACCTTCAGGCACGGTATGATCTCCTGACAACGTCCGAAAGACTGAAGCCGCAGATCGAACACATCAAACCGTATCAGCTTGCCGGCTGAAAGACTGCCACAGTCTTCCCGCGAAACATGTCTTGCCCGCCGATAACGGCAATGTGCCTGCGGGCCGGGTGTTCGTGATTGGTAAAGCCCGGCCCGATCGGGCTCACTATGGCCGTCTTGGACCGGACATGTAGCCGGTTTCCAAGCGCGGATGTGGCGGGCAGGTCTGGATGCGGGTGCGGAGCATGACAGGGTTCGGAGCGTGACAGGTTGAGCGTGTTTTTCCGCCCGACGGCATCGGAGAACGCAGCGTTCTTTCCGGCGGCCTGTAACCGGACGCTCTCACAGGGCGAATGCAGCAATGGACAAGGTTGATCGCTTCGCAGCCGCGTTGCGCCCTTTGTGGGTGCGGGCCCAGTCGGGGGACGAGGCAGCCTATGCCCAGGCCTTGCATCTCATTGCCGGGCGCCTGAGAAGCTATTTCAGACGTCGGTTGTCTTCGCTGTCCGACGAAACGGAGGATCTTGTGCAGGAAACGCTGCTCGCCTTGCACGCCAAGCGCGGTACCCATGATCCGGTCTTGCCGGTGTCGAACTGGGTGTTTGCGATTGCCGGCTACAAGCTCGTCGATTTCTGGCGGCGGCATGGGCGGCGCGAAGCCCTGCATCAGCCGCTCGATGTGACGGATGATGACCTGCTTGTTTACGAAACGGGCGTGGATGTCGCTGCCGGCCAGGACATTCGCGTTCTTCTTGATACCCTGCCCGCGCCACAGCGACGGGCGATTGTGCTCACCAGGCTCGAAGGCCTGTCCATGTCGGAAGCATCCAGACGGAGCGGCGTCTCCGTTTCCGCCCTCAAGGTGCAGGTGCATCGCGGACTGAAACAGCTCATGGTGATGGTCAGGACACAGCAATGAATACCAACACATTGATTGCGGGTCTCGCCTCAGGCGCCGGACCCGCCCGCAGAGTGTTCATTGGCCGCGATCTGGCGCTGATCGCATGTTCGGGCATGATTTTTTGCGCCGCCGTTTCGCTTGGCCTGCGTGAATTCGTGCCGCAGGCCATGTGGACCGGCGCGGCGCTCTGGACAAAGCTTGCCTATGCCCTGGCGCTGGCGGCAAGCAGCGCCTGGTGCCTGAATATGCTGGCTTTTCCCGGTAAACGCGCCGCTCCGGCCTTCCGCATCATTGTCATGGTCGTCCTGACCATGGCAGATATCGGCACGGTTTCGGTTCTCAATGTTCCTGTCGGCGAAAAACTGCCCTACATCCTCGGGAAATTTGCACTGACCTGCCCCTGGGCCATTCCTGTGCTTTCGCTCCCGACACTGATCAGTCTCTTGCGGCTGACACGGCGCTTTGCGCCAACCGATCTGCGCTGGGCCGGGTTTGCAGCCGGGCTTCTCGCAGGCTCGCTCGCGGCTGCCGGCTATGCCCTGACGTGCGAGGAAGACGCAATCGGCTTTGTGGCCCTCTGGTACAGCCTTGGCATCATGCTGTCTGCGGGTATGGGTGCGCTGGCGGGGCCACGCCTGCTTCGCTGGTAGGTGAGGCAGGTTTCAAAAAAAGGAATTTCGAGCTGTAACCTTTGCATCGGCCAGGGCGAATGACGGAATGCAGATCGATAAAACGTCGGTCATGCCCCTGTTAAAGCCGGGGAACCCAATCCGTCGGAGAAAATCCATGTCAGTTCTTTCGCAATCCCTGTCGCGCCTGCTTCGTGGCGCGAGCATTGCTGCGGTGGTTTCGATTGCTCCCTTTATGGCCGGTAGTCTGATTTCGGCGCAGGCATATGACATTACGTCAAAGGCTGCGGTCAACGTGACATCTTCCAGAGTAGCGCTTCAGAGCCATGATCCGGTCGCCTACCAAACCGTTGGCAAGCCGGTGCTGGGTCAGGAAAAGTTTTCTGCTGAACATGAAGGGGCGATCTATCGCTTTTCATCAGAAGAAAACCTCAAGGCATTCAAGGCTGACCCGGTCAAGTATGCCCCGCTCTATGGCGGTTTCTGCCAGCAGGGGGCCGCAGGCGGCAAGAAGCTGGATGGCGATCCGACCATCTTCCGGGTTGCCGATGGCAAGCTCGCTGTCTTCTCCTACAAGGCAGCCCTGGACGGCTTCCTGAAGGATCCGGCAGGCAATGCTGCCAAGGCCAATGACAACTGGTCGAAGATCGTGGACAAGACACCGCGCGAGCTTTTCGGCTTCTGATCCAATCTGTGAGCCGCCGGCTTCATGTATACGAAGCCGGCGGTTTCATGCCGCACTTGCGACATGGTGCCTGAATAATCTGAACAGTCTTGATGACTGGCTCCGGGGAGCGCCGCTCGCAAGCTCAATCTGCCAGACACATCACTGAGATTTTCCTGACGTTGTGACATCCGGACGCCCATTTTCCGAGGCAAGCCCCGCCAGCGTCTGCATCCATGAATAGGCCGATAAAATCCAGAAAGCCGATGTCGCCGTGCCGAAGGCAACGCAAACGGCGGCGACGAAATGCGTCGTCGGCCCGACGCGCTGCCAGCCAAACAGCATGATGCCAAGGCAAACAGCATGATGCCAAGGAAGGTGGCTTCGAGAAAGAAGGCGGTCAGTACCTCATAGGCCAGCAACGGCCCCGGCACACTGCCGGCAACATCCGAAAAGACAGCCCGATTGGTGCCGAACTGGCAGCTCATGACCACGCCCGCGACGACGCCCATGCCACAGGCGATGGTGAAGGCAAACGCAAACGCGACAGAATTTCGGCATCGAAGGACATAAGTCACTTAAGCCAGACAAGTTCCAGCGCTCGAAGCCTGTCGCGCATCCACCTTGCATGGATGCACGACTGATGGTCCATGATCGTCACAGCGGCCGTTATGCCTTGCAGATAAAACCACACCCTGTCTGCTCCGTGACAATGCAACGACAGACGGCAAAGACTGCGACGGCGTTCCAACAAATCAATCGACTCGATTTGTCATCGGCTGTAAAGCCGGGTCCCGTCCGCTCACATCAGCTCATTAAAATGGCAAGGTCGAGCGCCTTTGATTTTCTGATAAAAACATCAATAGCTTGCTATCTTATCAAGGATTTACCTCATGACGCCGGTTATCGAGGAACGCGTTTCCAGGCTCATCGCGCGTATTGCATCGCGTGACTATACAATCGGCATCATTGGTCTGGGGTATGTCGGAATTCCGCTCGCGCTCAGCGCAGTCAAGGCAGGATTCCCGATCCTTGGGTTTGATATCGATGACAACCGGGTTGCCCAGATCAATCGCGGTCAAAGCTTTATCCCGCACATCCCGACCGAGCTGATCAACGATGCGGTCAAGGCGGGGCGGTTCTGCGCTACCGCCGACTTCGCCCGACTGAGTGAAGTCGACGCCATCATCATTGCCGTTCCAACCCCGCTGTCGCGGCAACGCGAGCCTGATCTCAGCTTTGTCGAGAGCACGGCGAATTCCATTGCACCGCGCTTGCACAGGGATCAGCTGGTAGTCCTTGAATCAACGACCTGGCCGGGGACAACCGAAGAGGTGATGCGCCCCTTGCTGGAGCGCAGCGGGCTTAAAAGCGGTACCGATTTTTTTCTCGCCTATTCGCCCGAGCGCGAGGATCCCGGCAATCAGACGTTCACCACTTCAACCATCCCCAAGATTGTCGGCGGCGATGGTGCCGACGCCCTGCGGCTGGCCTGCGCCGTTTATGACGCGCTGGTGGTCCAGACCGTGCCGGTATCCTCATCGGCAACGGCTGAAGCCGTCAAGCTCACGGAGAATATTTTCAGGGCGGTCAATATCGCCCTCGTCAATGAACTGAAGGTCATCTACGAGAAAATGGGCATCGATATCTGGGAAGTGATTGACGCTGCCAAGACCAAACCCTTCGGCTTCATGCCGTTTTATCCAGGGCCCGGACTTGGGGGACATTGCATCCCCATCGATCCCTTCTATCTGACATGGAAAGCGCGCGAATTCGACGTCACGACCCGCTTCATCGAATTGGCCGGGCAAATCAATACGAGCATGCCCCTTTACGTCGTCGACAAGGTTGGCGAGGCACTGGACCGGACCTTTGGCAAGGGGCTCAGCGTTTCGCGCGTTCTTGTCATGGGTATCGCCTACAAGAAGAACATTGCAGATATGCGCGAGAGCCCGTCACTGCGACTGATCGAACTCCTGGAACAACGCGGTGCCACGACCGCTTTTCACGACCCCTATGTTCCGGTTATACCGAAAACGCGAGAGCATGCGGCTCTCGCCGGGCGGCAGTCGATTGAGCTTAATGATCATCTCATCAAAGATTTCGACGCTGTGCTCATCGCCACCGATCACGATGCGATCGATTATGCCGCCCTGGCCGCGAGCGCCAGACTTGTTATCGATACGCGAAATGCCTGCGCGCGCGCCGGTGTCAGCGGGGATCATATCATCAAGGCCTGATGTCGGGCCGGGTTTGTCAGGTTATCCAAAATGACCAATTATGCTTTGATCGGCGCAGCCGGTTACATCGCCCCTCGTCACATGCGCGCTATCAAAGCCGTCGGCGGCGACCTCAAAGTTGCCTATGATCCCAACGACTCGGTTGGCGTCATCGACAGTCATTTCCCCCACGCTTATTTCTTTACCGAATTCGAACGCTTCGACCATCATGTCGACCAGCTGCGCCGCGAGGGTGCGGCGATTGATTATGTCAGCATCTGCTCGCCTAACTATCTCCATGACGTCCATATCCGCTTTGGACTGCGTGCGGGCGCGCATGTCATTTGTGAAAAGCCGCTGGTACTGAATCCGCAGGACATTGACGGGCTTGCCAAAGTCGAGGCCGAAACGGGTGGCAAGATCTACACGATCCTGCAATTGCGGCTGCATCCGGCTATTCTGGCGCTGCGCGACAGGATCGCCGCATCTGGTCGCCGCCATGCGGTTGATCTGACCTACATAACGTCGCGCGGGCGCTGGTACCACGCCTCATGGAAGGGCGAAAACGCCAAATCCGGCGGTGTGGCCACCAATATCGGTGTGCATTTTTTTGATATGCTGGCCTTCGTCTTCGGCCCTCTCCAAGGCCAGCAGGCGCATCTGCGCGAGGATAGCCGGGCTGGCGGCTTCCTGCAGTATGAAAAGGCGGATGTGCGGTGGTTCCTGTCGGTTGACCGTGATGATCTGCCGGCGGCCGTTCGCGGATCAAAGCCTACCTATCGCTCGATCACGGTCGATGGGGAGGAGATCGAATTTTCAGAAGGTTTCACCGACCTCCACACCCGCTCCTATGAGGACGTCCTCGCCGGCAAGGGTTTTGGCGTCGACGATGTGCGTTTCTCGATCGAGGTTGTGTCAGCCTTCCGCCACCTGCCGCTCACCAGCAGCGGCGAGCGCCATCCGATGGTTGCCGCCAAAACAAACGGCTGACCGCCACAGAAAAACGTTTCGCATCGACAAAAGCTGGTGCGATAGACCGCACCCGAAGACTGAAGGGCGCCGGTGCGCTGATCTTGCCGGCCATCAACACTATAACGGCCCAACTGCAGTCGATGACGGGCCGGTGCGGGGAATTCGTGCGGGATCGATGCCGGTGAGCTTCTCGTAAAGCGCCGCATCGGTTGCGCCCTCGGTATTGAAAAGAAGCACGCGCGCGGTGTGCCCCAGTTCAAGCACGGTGCGCGCGGTCTCATCATCAAGGCAGGTCATCAGGCCCGCAAGACCCGCCGCCCCGCTTTCCCCGGCAATGATCGTGCAATCGCTTTCTGCTGGCCGGGCAAACTCATTCATCGCGACGATCGCACTGTCTTCACTAACGGCAACAAAACCCTCTGCAAGGGATTGCACGACCTCGAAAGCAAGCGGCGATGGTTCGGCGCATTCGAGCATTGCCATCACGGTTGGCAATCCGTGCGCCACCGTGGTGACGCGGCCTGCCTCAGCGCTTGCCAGCAGACAGGCGGCGCGCTCCGGCTCGACAATGACGATCTTCGGCATCGCCTGCCCGTAAACCGCCAGGGCGTGGGCCGTGACCGCCGCAGCGACACCGCCCACACCGGCCTGAATGAAAATATGAGTCGGTGGTTGCGGCAATTCCTCGAACGCTTCGCCCGCTGTCACTGTGTAGCCCTGCATGACGGTGAGGGGAATATCCTCATAGCCCTCCCACGATGTATCGGAGACGACCGTCCAGCCATGGCGGCTGGCCTGGCGCGCCGCCTCGACAACTGAGTCATCATAGCTGCCGGCGACGCGGACGATCTCGCCCCCGAAGGCGGCGATTGCGGCGGCGCGAGGTTCGCTCACGCCTTCATGCATAAAGATGATGGAGCGGCAACCAACAAGACGCGCGCCGGCGGCGACCGCGCGCCCGTGATTGCCATCCGTGGCGCACACCATCGTCATGCCGGCAGCGATCGCGCGCATGGCAGGTGATTGCATTTCCGCCGGATCGACGGTCCGACCCCACCTCCTCGCCGCTTCATCGGCGACAAGGCGCATCACCGCATAGGCGCCGCCCAACGCCTTGAAGCTGGTGAGACCGAGGCGATAGCCTTCATCCTTCACGTGGAGAGACGCGAGGCCGAGCCGCGCGGCCAAAGCTGGCAGAGCGTGCAGGGGCGTCGGGCGATGGCGCGGGCAGGAAAGCAGAAAACGCGAGGCCTGCGCCCTGCCCTCGTGCCCCAGAGCCAAGAGAAGATGTGGCCTTGGCAGCGGCGCCTGTGCCTTGCGGGTGTTGATCAGGAACATATGACGCCTCTGCCCGATTACGCGTTCTTGCATGTCATAACGCAAAATTGCCGATGCTTGGCAAGGATATCGCCTGATCACGTTGGGCTGGCGGTCAAGTACAGCGCGAGAATCCGCAGCGGTACGAAATTCATGAATTTCGACTTCAAACACTGCACTTGCCGTGATTCAATACCACCGGCGGCGTCATGATGCAGCGAGAGGATACGGGTATGATGGAAGCGTTGATCGACCATGCCCACCATCACCCGCTTGGATGGCCCTGCAGGATGCGCATCTGTGGGCAATATGAAGCGCGCCAGTATGTCGACCTCTGGCAGCCGACGCACCTTGTCAGCATCAAGCAGCGGGAGCGGCCCTATCGTGGCCCGCCGTTTCCAGCCGAGCGCCATCTCGTGCTGGAATTCGAGGATGTCACGGATGCCTCGCACCCTGGCGCACCCACCAACGCGCATCTTGATGCGGTTCTGACCTTCATTGACGCCGTGCCACAGGAGGCTTGCGTCCTCATCCACTGCCTGCAAGGCCTGAGCCGCTCGACCGCTCTGGCCATGGGCCTTCTGGCGCGCGAAGTTCAACCTCTGCGCGCAGCCTATCTGCTGCATGGGCTGCGGCCGCAAGCCGTACCAAATCCATTACTGGTGAGGCTCTGGGATGAGCGTCTTGACCTGCATGGCGAACTGGCGAAAGAAGGTGCCCGCTTCCCCTGTCAGGTGTGGCGACATGGCGACGGGCTGGGGAATTTTCCGCACCGGCGCCGCAAGCGCAGTCATCAATGATCTTGCACGAAAAGCGACCGCGCGCAAACGCGGTCGCCTGTCGTCAACGATTAAGTGCGGCAGAGCATTTGTGTGCCGATCCGCCGCCGCAAGCTCACGCAACCTTGCGCAGCTCGACCTTCGGGAAGTCGATGTCGGTCTTGGCTACTTCATTGATGTAATTGGTCAGCGTGTTGAGGGCGACATGGGCGACGATCTCGACGATCTCGTCATCGCCGTAGCCGGCGGCCTTCACCGCGCTGACGTCGGCATCCGAGACATGGCCGCGCTCGCGCACGATCTTGGCGGCAAAGCGCACAGCGGCATCGGCCTTGGGATCATTCGAGGCGCCGTTACGGTTTGCCGTGATCTCGGCATCGTCCAGCTTGGCGAGGTTCTTGCCCAGATAGGTGTGGGCCGACAGGCAGTAGCCGCAGCCATTGATTTCGGCAACGGCAAGCGCAATGCGCTCACGGGTCTTGCCGTCAAGCTTGCCCTTGCCGAGCGCGCCATTGAGGCCGAGGAAGCCTTCGAGGGCGGCGGGGCTGTTGCCCAGGACGCGGAAGATGTTCGGGGCCGAACCCAGCTGCTTGGTGACGGCTTGCAGCAAAGGCTGGGACGCAGCGGGAGAAGCTTCGATCGAGGCGGGGGTGGCAATGCGGGTCATGGGCGTTTTCCTTTGGTTGAAACTTAGGTCTGAGAAGCGAAACCAGGACTTGTTTCAGGCTCGGCGAGCCCGACGAGCGGTGATATGCACCCTTCCGAGACTGATGAGTATCTGCTAAAATCAGGAAAGATAATCTCATAAAATGGAACAATCCTATGGACCAGCTGGAAGCCATTTCAACCTTTGTCGCGGTCGCCGATGAAGGCGGGTTCTCGGCCGCCTCGCGCCGGCTGCGGGTGCCGCTGGCGACGATCAGCCGGCGTGTCAGCGATCTTGAAGGAGAACTCGGCGCGCAATTGCTGACGCGCACCACGCGCAAGGTCGTGCTGACCGAGATCGGCGCGCAATATCTGTCGACGTGTCGGCGCGTGCTGGAGGACCTGGATGAAGCCAAGCGGCTGGCGGCTGGCGAATATCGCGCACCGCGCGGAGAACTGGTCGTCTCGGCACCAACCGGACTTGGCAATATCCATCTGATGCCGATCCTGACCGAGTTCCTGGCGGCCTATCCTGATATCGATATCGATCTGCGGCTGAGTGACCACATTGTCAGCCTGGTTGACGAACATATCGATGTGGCGCTGCGCATCGGTCATCTCGAAGACAGTGGCCTCATCGCCGCGAAAATTGGCGCGGTGCGCCATGTGGTTTGCGCGAGCCCCGACTATCTCGGTGAATTTGGTGAACCAACCCAGCTCAACGAAATGGCGGACCATGTCTGCGTGACGTTTACGGCCTTTGGCACATCGCGCGAGTGGATTTTTCGCAACAAGGATCGCATCGTGCGGCTGCCGGTCAAATCACGCCTGGCCGCAACCACCGCCGAGGCGGCTGTTCACGCGGCGATCTCCGGCATCGGCATTACAAGACTGCTATGCTATCAGGTGGCGCAGGCGATTGGCGAGGGCAGGCTGCGCCTCGTGCTTCGCCAGAACGAACCAGACCCCTTGCCAGTCAGCTTTATCTACCCCAGCGGACGGCTGGTCGCGCAGAAACTCAAAGCGTTTCTCGAATTTGTCATTCCTCGCCTCAAGGCGCGGCTTGTTTTCGATCATTGATCGGGCGCTGCCGGGATTCGGCTTGGCCCACCGATGCCCACGGCGTAGAAGACACGCAACTCGACCAGATGAACAGGAGCGCTTGATGCAGATCCGTGCTGAATACCACTTGCGCGCCGTGGTCCGGCCGGGTGACGAACCCTTCGTCGCCTCGCCCCTGCCGGGCGTGACCCGATTGATGCTCGATCGCGAGGGCGGCGAAGTGGCCCGCGCAACGACCATCGTGCGCTACGCCAGGGGCTCGCGATTCTCATCGCACGACCACGCGATGGGCGAGGAATTTCTGGTCCTTGCCGGCGTCTTTTGCGACGAGCATGGCGCCTATCCCGCCGGCACCTATGTGCGCAATCCGCCAGGCTCACACCACGCGCCCTTCAGCACCGAAGGCTGCATGATATTTGTAAAACTGCGTCAGTTCGCGCCAGATGATCGCAAACAGCTTGTCGTCGATACGACGACAGCCGCGTGGCAGAATGGCAGCAAGGAGGGTGATCATATCCTGCCGCTCCATCATCACGATCACGAGCGAGTGGCCATGATCCGCCTTGGCGCCGGCAGCCGCTATGAGCCAGCAAAAGATCAGGGCGGGACGGAGATTCTGATCATCGAGGGCATGCTTTACGATGGCGCCAGTGCTTATCCCGGCGGAAGCTGGTTGCGCCTGCCGGCGGGCGATTGCGCCAGTCTGTCAACGCGCGAGGGCTGCACGTTCTATATCAAGAGCGGCCATCTGGGCTGAGACTTGCTGGTGACGCGGATCGTCACAGATCGATGAAAGAGCAGAATGGTCCTTGATAGGTCGGATACTTCCTCGACAGAGAAGTTCGCGGAGGTTCCGGTGGCTGGCACAGCCAATGCAACCCTAACCGCGCCGTTGAACGGGACCAGCGAAGCGTCGGCGCAATGGAACTTCACCCAGTTACCGTACGTTGCCGGGCATCCTGAAAAGCCGGTAATTTGGCGATTATTTCACGCCGGCGAATAAAAAATTTACCATACGATAATTTATCCCGAACAATCTGAATGTAATTTAGTAGTTACATAAGGAATAACTATGACTTACGCAAAAAATTCTACTCAGGATACAGATTTATCCTCACGTCTGAATTTCATGAAGATCGACGCTGAAAGTCGGGAGGCGCTGCGCCGGTTCTGGCCGCATGTTCACAAGGCACTGCCGACCATTCTCGACAAGTTCTACGCGCATGTGACGTCTGAACCCTATCTGGCGAAGCTTGTCGGCAACGATGTGCCGCGTCTCAAGAGCGCACAGGGATCGCATTGGGAAAAGCTGTTCAGCGGGACATTCGACGACGCTTACGTCACCAGCGTGCGCACCATCGGCACCATCCACAATCGGATCGGGCTTGAACCGCGCTGGTATATCGGTGGCTATAATCTGATCCTGGGTGAACTGGCCGGTCTGGTGATGCGGCGGGCGGGTTGGGGTGGGCGTACACGTCACAATCTGATGCGCGCGGTGACCGCTGCGGTCATGCTCGACATGGATATCGCCATTTCGGTCTATCAGGAGGCAATGCTTGCCGACCGGCAGAAGCGCCAGACAAAGGTCGACGCCATCATCGGCGATTTCGGGTCGCGCTTCACCGGCATGCTGGAAGAGATCAGCGGCACGGCGACTGACCTTGCCGCCACGGCCAAAACCCTTTCAGGCGCGGCTGATACATCGGCGGCGCAGCTGACAACTGTCGCCTCAGCCTCGGAGGAAAGCGCTGCCAACATCCAGGGCGTGGCAGGTGCTACCGAAGAAATGTCGGTGACGCTCGCCGAAATCACCCGGCGGGCAAGTGAATCGGTACGCATCACCGGCGATGCGGTGACGCAGACCGAACACGCCAATCAGACGATGCAGAACCTGCAGAAGGTCGCCAATGATATCGGCGCCGTGGTGAGCCTGATCAGCGATATCGCCGGCCAGACCAATCTGCTGGCTCTCAACGCCACCATCGAGGCGGCGCGGGCAGGCGAGATGGGCAAGGGTTTTGCCATCGTCGCCTCCGAGGTCAAGACCCTGGCGCAGCAGACTGCCAAGGCCACTGACGACATCCGCAGTCAGATCGAGCTTATCCAGCGCTCCGCCGGCGCTTCGGTGAAAGACATCGCCACGATCACGACCGTCATCACGACCATCAGCGAGGCGGCAACCGCCATCTCCGGCGTGGTGGAGGAGCAGGACACGGCGACAAAGGAAATTTCGCACAACATCCAGGACGTTTCGACGGCGATCAGGCAGATTTCGCAGAGCCTTTCAGCGTCCAACGAGGCGGCCGGACAAGTCCGCAGCATTGCCGACACGGTCCTTACCGTTTCTGATCGTGTCATGAGGCAGGAACAGCGTCTGCAATCGGCCCTCTCGTCCTTCTTCGACGAGATCCGCGCCGCCTGAAGACGAACATCAGCAAGTTCGGGATGGCGGCAGCATGAATCGCAAGGCGATCGTGCTGGCAACACAGTGCGCTTTGGACTAAAGCCAGATTACGCTTGTCCTTTGACGCTTTTCCAGCCAAGCGCCACTGATCGGCAAGCGCTGCAATTAGCCCGCCTTCCAGCGTCGATGATCGCCACCCTCTTCGCAAGCAAAGCCCGGCGGGGAGACTGACGGAAACGAATGATAAAGGAGACGTCGCGTCCATGGCCGGTTTCGCATGAGCTTTCTCGACAACCTCTTTGGCCTGACTGGCAAGACAGCGCTCGTCACCGGCGGCGCGAGCGGTATCGGACGCATGTGTGCTGAGGCGCTAGTCAGGGCGGGCGCGCGCGTCATGATCGCATCACGCAAGGGTGCGGCGTGCGAAGCGGTCGCAAGCAGCCTCAACGCCTTGGGGGCTCCGGGCAAGGCGGAAGGCTTTGCCGGTGATGTAGCGACTGACGCCGGCGTCAAGGCGCTGGCAGCAGAGGTGGGCAGCCGGGCGACGCAGCTTGATATTCTCGTCAACAATGCCGGACGCAGCTGGGGCGAGCCAATGGAAACATTCCCCTTCGCGGCCTGGGAAAGCGTCATGGCGCTCAACGTCGCCGGCCTCTTCACCCTCACCCGCGATCTGCTGCCGCTCCTGAGGGCTGCTGCCACGCCAGACACGCCAGCGCGTGTGATCAATCTGGGCTCGGTGATGGGGACGCTGCCGCTCGGTGATGGCGCCTATTCCTACGCGGCATCCAAAGCAGCCGTCCACCACCTCACGCGCATCCTTGCCAAGGAGCTGGCCGCTGCGCACATCACGGTCAACGCCTTTGCTCCAGGCCCCTTTGCAAGCAAGATGACGGCATTCGCCACGGCGGACGAAAAACGCCGCGAGAAGGTGGCGCAGGTGGTGCCGCTCGGGCGCATCGGGACGCCCGAGGATATCGCCGGCGCCCTTCTCTATTTGTGCGGGCGCGGCGGGGCCTATATCACCGGGGCGGTGCTGCCGATCGATGGCGGTCTGGCGGTTGGCATCGGCGAAAATCTTTTTCCAGAAGCTGAGTAACAGTGGAGCACGCCGACGATGAGTATTCGATTTGACCAGCGCGTCGCTATCGTCACCGGCGCTGGCAACGGGCTTGGCCGAGCGCACGCGCTGGGTCTGGCGGCGCGGGGCGCCAAGGTTGTCGTCAACGATCTTGGCGGCGCGCTTGATGGCAGCGGCAGCTCGGCACGCGCGGCGGAACGCGTCGCGGACGAGATCAACGCCGCCGGTGGCGAGGCCTTTGCTGATGCCAGTAATGTGGCGGATGCGGCAGCGGTCGAGGCGATGGTCTCCACAACATTGTCGCGCTATGGCCGCGTCGATATTCTCGTCAACAATGCCGGCATCCTGCGCGACAAGAGTTTCGCCAAGATGGAGTTGAGCGATTTCCGCACCGTCATGGATGTCCATGTCATGGGCGCGGTTCATTGCACGAAAGCGGTCTGGGAGACCATGCGCACGCAAAATTACGGGCGCATCCTCTTCACCACATCATCATCCGGCCTTTACGGCAATTTCGGCCAGGCCAATTACGCAGCTGCCAAGGCGGCACTCATCGGCCTGATGAATACGCTTCATCTTGAAGGAGCAAAATACAATATCCGCCTCAACGCACTGGCGCCGGTGGCGGCGACCCGCATGACGCAGGAGCTGATGCCGAAGGAGGCGCTTGGCCTGCTGAAGCCGGAAGCCGTGACGCCGGGTGTCCTCTTTCTGATGAGCGAGAACGCGCCCTCGCGGGTCATTCTTGCCGCAGGAGCGGGAGGCTTCGCCGTGACCCATATCATCGAGAGCGAGGGATTGCAGCTTCCCGGAGACCCCGTAACTCCGGAGGCGATCGCTGCGGCCTTCGCCGATATCAGCGACGCCGAAAACGGCAAGGCCCTGCAGGGTGCCTTCGAGCAGACAGCCAAGTTCGTCACCCGCGCCCTTGCGGCCGCGCCCAAATCATGAGCGGCGCGAAGGAAAGGATCGCGCTGACCTCGATTGCCGCATCGGCCGCGCTGACGATAGGCAAATTCGTGGCGGCCCTTCTGTCGGGGTCGCTGGCGCTGTTGTCGGAAGCGCTGCACGGGCTCATCGATACCGCCGCAACCATCATGACCTGGCTCGCCGTGCGTTTTGGCGACAAGCCCGCCGATGATGACCATCAATTCGGCCATGGCAAGATCGAGAGCATCGCGGCTCTGGTCGAGGTCGGCCTGCTGATCGCACTTGCCGCCGGTGTTGCCTATGAAGGGATAAGGCGGTTGTTCGGGGCCGCCAGCGATGTCGAAGCCTCGCCGCTTGCCATCGGCGTTCTCGTCGTCTCCATTATCGTGGACTTCTTCCGTGCCCGCGCGCTGAACAAGGTCGCGAAGGAAACCGACAGCCATGCGCTGGAAGCGGACGCCTTGCACTTCTCGACTGATATGTGGTCGTCAGCTTTCGTCATTGTCGGGCTCGTTGCTGTGGGCGCCGGCTTTCCCCAAGGCGATGCGCTGGCAGCGCTGGTTGTCAGCATGACGATCGCGATTGCCGCCTGGATGCTCGGCAAGCGGACGATAGATGCGCTGATGGATGCCGCGCCAACGGGGGCAGCCGACAGCGTGCGACAGGCAGCACAAAGTGTGCGCGGTGTCATCGAGGTCGAACAGGTGCGCACCCGCAAGGTGGGCGCGACGCTGTTCGCCGATGTCACGGTGGCGGTGCCGCGCATGCTGCCGCTTGACAAGGTGGCGCAGGTCAAAAGCCAGATCGTCGCGGCGGTTCGCGCAGAGATCCCCGGCGCCGAGATGACGGTGACAACCCACCCGCGGGCGCTTGATGACGAAAGCCTGCTGGAGCGGGTGCTGCTGATTGCGGCAACGCGCCGGGTGCCGGTCCATCACGTGACGGTCCAGCAGATCGAGGAGCATCTGGCGGTCGCCTGCGACATCGAGGTCGATGGCCGCATGAGCCTTGAGGCGGCGCATGTCATCGCCAGCCGCTTCGAGGCGGCGCTGCGCGATGAGTTTGGTGCGCAGACCGAGGTTGAAACCCATATCGAGCCGCTTGATCCGCACGGGATCAGGGGGCGCGATGTGATGGAGGAAGAACGCGCCTCTCTCGCCACTGCGATCACTGCGGCAGCGCGCGCGCACCCGATGCTGGGTGACATCCACGACGTCAGAGTACGCGAAACAGCCAAGGGGCGGGTGGTTCATTTTCATTGCCTTGCGGACCCCAAGCACACGGTGGCCGAGGTCCATCAGGTCATCGATGCGTTCGAGCATGATATCAGGCGCATCGACCCGGGCATCGTCAGGGTTGTGAGCCATGCTGAGCCCCGGCGCGGGGACGCGGCGCGCCCTTGATGCTGCCATCACACCGGCCTAATTCTTGGCTATGAGCACACCCGAATCATCTCCGACCATTCGACTGAGCGACTATCGCCCGCCCGATCATCTCATTGCCCGTGTTGATCTGGATATCCGCCTTGAACGCAAGGCGAGTGAAGTCTTCGCCCGCCTTGGCGTGAAGCCTCATCCGCAAGGGGTGGCTGGCGCACCGTTGGTCCTTCACCGCGACCATGTCATGCCCGCGCGCATTCTGCTCGATGGGCGAGCGTTGCGCGCCGATGAGATCGTGGTTGAGGCAAGACAGCTGATCCTGCACAAGGTGCCGGACAGGCCCTTCACGCTCGATCTCCTGAACGTCGTCGACGCCGAGGCCAATACGACGTTGAACGGGCTTTATCTGTCAAATGACGTGTTCTGCACGCAGTGCGAGGCCGAAGGCTTTCGCCGTATCACGCCCTTCATCGATCGGCCTGATGTGCTGGCGCGCTATCGCACCCGGATCGAGGCAAGAAAATCCGAGACGCGCTATCTTCTGGCAAACGGCAACCCGATTGCCAGTGGGGATCTGGCCGAGGGACGCCACTTCGCGCTGTGGGATGATCCGTGGCCGAAGCCGTCCTATCTCTTTGCGCTGGTGGCGGGCAATCTGGCGCGGGTGAGCGACACCTTCCTCACGCGATCAGGGCGCGAGGTCCGGCTTGATATCTTTGTCGAGGACGGGAAGGAGGAGCGCTGCGCTTTCGCGATGGAAAGCCTGAAGCGGGCGATGGCGTGGGACGAGCAGGCGTTCGGGCGCGAATATGATCTCGATGTCTTCATGCTGGTCGCCGTCAGCGATTTCAACATGGGAGCGATGGAGAACAAGGGTCTCAACATCTTCAACGACAAATATGTGCTTGCCGATCCCAGGCGCGCGACCGACAGCGATTTCATCGATATTGAAGCGATCATCGGCCATGAATATTTCCACAACTGGACAGGCAACCGCATCACCTGCCGCGACTGGTTCCAGCTGTGCGTGAAGGAGGGCTTGACGGTCTTTCGCGACCAGGAATTCACCGCCGCCATGCGCTCTCCTGCGGTCAAGCGGATCATGGATGTGCGGCGGCTGCGATCAGCGCAATTCGTCGAGGATCAGGGTCCGCTTGCTCACCCAGTGCGCCCCAATTCCTATAAGGAAATCAATAATTTCTATACGGCCACCGTTTATGAAAAGGGCGCCGAGATCATCCGTATGCTGCGCACCCTGATTGGCGAGGAGCATTTCTCCACCGGGATGACCCTCTATTTCGAGCGCCATGACGGGCAGGCGGTGACGGTCGAAGATTTCATCACCTGCTTTGCCGAGACAAGCGGGCGCGATCTGGCGCCTTTCATGCGCTGGTATGCGCAGGCTGGCACGCCGGTTGTATCCGTCGATATCGCTTACGATGCGGTGGCACAAACGGCGACCCTGGCCTTCAAACAGACCTTGTCGCCGGCAGCAGGGGACAACGCCTTGCCGCAGACCATTCCCGTCCATATCGGACTGCTCGACCCTCAGGGGCGGGACATGGAGTTGCACACCGCTGATGGCGCAATGGCCGGTAACGTCATCATTCTTGATGAGGCGACATGCAAGGTGACTTTCCATCGCATAGAGCAACGGCCCGTTCCCTCTCTTCTTAGAGGGTTTTCGGCACCCGTTCGCCTTGACGTCTCGCTGTCTGATGATGATCTCGTTTTTCTGCTCACCCACGACAGCGACAGCTTCAATCGCTGGCAGGCAGGTCAGACGTTGGCAACGCGGCAGATGGCGGCAGCGGCGAGCGGCCGGCAGATCAAGGCCGCAGGTGTCAAGGCCTACCTGCATGCTCTGGCACAAGCGATCGAGGCCAGCGGCACTGACGACGCGTTCCTGGCCCTTCTGCTCACGCTGCCAAGCGAGAGCGATATCGCCCGCGAGATCGGCACCAACATTGATCCTGAAGCCATCCATATCGCCAGACGCGATCTGCGTCGGCGCATCGGCTTATCTCTGCGAGAGCAGCTGATCACGCGCTGCACGGCCCTGCCCGCCGATGATGTTCAGTCAATGGGCGGAACGGCAACTGCGCGGCGAGCCTTGCGCAATGCCTTGCTCGATTTGCTATGCACGCAGGCTGATGAACATGTACTCGATATGGCGGAGCGTCAGTTCCGCGATGGCCAGACGATGACCGAGGTTTATGGCGCCCTCATTGCCTTGTCACAGCACGATTGCAGGCAGCGCAGCGAGGCGCTCGCGGCGTTCTATGATCGGCACAAGGGCGACGCGCTGGTCATTGATAAGTGGCTCGCCGTTCAGGCGATGGTGGGCGAAACACAGACATTGAGACAGGTCGAGGAGCTGACCAGGCATCCGGCTTTCCGCCTGACCAATCCAAACCGGGTGCGGGCTTTGCTGTCGACGTTTGCTTTTTCCAATCCCAGCCAGTTCAATCGGCAGGATGGGGCGGGGTATCGTTTCATCGCTGATCAGGTGATGGCGCTTGATCGCATCAACCCGCAGATAGCGGCGAGGCTGGCAACGGCTTTTCGTGCCTGGGCCATACTTGAACCCGGACGCCGGCACCTGGCGCGGGCGGAACTCGAGCGTATCGCCAGCGGTGGTGAGCTGTCGCCGGACCTGGCAGAAATGGTCCAAAGGACGCTTCAAATCTAGGGTCGATGACCCGTCGACAAATTTTCCACAGTCACCGTCAATAAATTATGGACAAGACGATTCGCGTCGATTCTACTCGTGCTGATTCGGCCTGGTGTACGGCGTTTTTTTCATCCAGGACGGCGGATTTCCATCTGTAGCATTCCAAGTAACTGCTTTTCTGGAGAGGCTCTGCATGCCGCGGGAGCTAACTTCGCGCCGTGGCGCGGAGGCGCGCGTTCTGTTGTCTGTGAGGCGTTGGCTTGCGGCGAATGCAGCACGGCTGACCGGCTCAAACTGGCTTCTTCGAAGCAGCGTGCCTGCCCTTGTGATCCTGTTTATCGCGTCCTTCGGCGTTTCAACTTTTGTCGCGCTGTTCCAGGAGCGCGATGACGCCCTCAATGATGCGCGGCTCGACATGCGTCTGATGGCTCAGACGCTGGCAAATGGATTGCGTGACGCAACCGACAAGGAAGAAGCCGGCCGGGCTTTCGACCAGGCGATCAATGCGCTCGGCACGAGCGCCGATGAGCGGCGGATTGGCCAGGGACGCGCCCACCTTCTGATCGATCCGGATGGACGGATCGCCTACTCCACCGCGCCGCAGGACTATCCCCCGGGTACTCTTTTGTTATCGCAAGCTCCCGGTCTGGATTCGCTCCTGCGGTCGGGGGATGTCGGCGGTGTCACTGAGTTTTCCCGGCCTAATGGCCAATTAATGCTGACGGCCATCCAGCGATTGCCCAAGCGCACTGGAACCATTGTCGAGATACAGGCGATGGCCCATGCGCTGGCGCAATGGCGTCAGCGAGCGGTCACCCAGGTCTCATTGTTTATTGTCACCAGCTTCGTTGTCCTCATGCTGGGGTTTGCATTCCACTGGCAGGCATTGCGCGCGCGCGAAGCCAATATTGTCAGCGACAGGACGCGGGCCCGCCTCGATCTGGCGCTGGATCGCGGACGTTGCGGGCTGTGGGATTGCGACCTGCGCAATGGCCGGATCTACTGGTCGACATCGATGTATGACATTCTCGGGCGAACACCGAGCGAGGCAGCGCTGTCTTATGGCGACCTGGCCGAATGGCTGCATGAAGATGATCACTCGATCATCAACGATATGGCCACCAGCGCGGCGACACGCCGCCCCATTGACCGCGAAATACGCCTCGCGCACGCTGAAGGTGGATGGGTGTGGGTTCGAGCCCGTGCCGAGGTGGCGGCCGCGCAAAGCGATGACGATCTCCATCTCATCGGCGTCGCGCTTGATGTCACCGAGCAGCGCACACTCGCAGACCAGCGCAATCAGGCTGACATGCGGCTGCGGGCAGCACTCGACAGCATCGGCGAGGCGTTCGTTCTGTGGGATGCCGATAATCGCCTGATCCTGTGCAATTCCAAATTTCAACAACAGCACGATCTGACCGATGCCCAGGTTGCGCAGGGCAGTCTCTATGACGACGTCATCGCGGCGGGGCGACGCCCGGTCTTTGTTCGAACCACCCGACAGGATCGACGCGTGAGGGCGGAAGCGGGCGTTACCGCCGATCTGCCGGGCGCCGCGCCGGAGAGCGGCGAGACGAGCGCAGATCGGCCTGTACCGACGCTTTCGCGTCACGCCCTCGGTGACGAGAACGCGCTCAACGCCAGTAATTTCGAGGCTTTGCTTGAGGATGGCCGCTGGCTCAACGTCAGCGAGCGGCGGACGCGTGATGGCGGATTTGTTTCGGTCGCGACCGACATCACCGCCCTCAAGCGCAACGAGGAAACACTGACACAGAGCGACCGACGTCTGCGAAAAATGGTCGTTGATCTGACAGTTTCACGGCAGGCGCTGGAAATGCAATCGCGCAGCCTGAGCGAAGTGGCGGAAAAATACGCCAACGAAAAGCGCCGCGCTGATGATGCCAAGCGCAAGGCCGAGGCTGCGAACCTGGCAAAATCCGATTTTCTTGCCAATATCAGTCATGAGTTGCGCACCCCGCTTAACGCCATCATCGGCTTCTCGGAAATCATGCGCCACGCCATGTTCGGACCGCTGGGCTCGCAGCGTTATATCGACTACACGCGCGACATTCATAACTCCGGCCAGTACCTGATGGATGTCATCAACGATATCCTCGACATGGCAAAGCTCGAATCGGGGCGTCGCACGATCAATTGGGAAGAGGTCGACATCGACGAACTGCTCGCCGATGTCGCCCGCGTCATCGGGGTCAAGGCACAAGAGGATTCAATTGCACTCCACGTGCCGGCGCCGACGCATTATCGCATTATCGCCGACCAGCGCGCGCTGAAACAGATCCTGCTCAACCTGTTGTCCAACGCCGTTAAATTTACGCCGCCACGCGGTAATGTCGAAATACTCGCAAAAACAAGCAATGGGCGTCTGCTTATTTCTATTCGCGATGATGGCATCGGCATTCCCAAAGACAAAATCGACAAGCTGGGGCAACCCTTCGTCCAGGTGGAAAATCAATACACCAAATTCCACAAGGGATCCGGACTTGGCCTGGCAATCTCGCGATCTCTGGCGACCATGCAAGGCGGAGACCTGACCATTTCGTCCATGCCCGGCGAAGGGACCACCGTCACGGTCAGCCTGCCGCTGCAAAAGACAGACAAAACCGACTGTTAGGGTCAGGCCCCGTTAATTTGGGCGAAACGGTGGGAGGGACATGGCGCGAGGTTGAGGAGCAAGCCTGCAGGAAGTCGTCTGACTTTCAAAGGCTTGCGACATAAAGATAAAGATCGCGTCATTTCACCCCATCCGAAGGACAAGGCACGAATGGCAAACTGGTTCGTCGACGCCCTCAACCATACCAAAGGGTATGCTTTTCGGGCTTCTCCTGCCATTTTATCCATTCGCGCCATGCCGTTTTGCCTAAATTAATGGGTCCTGACCCTAAGTGTGTCCAGGCTGGCCGTAGCCGCGCGATCCCCACTGACCGGCGAGGACACCGCGAACCGCCTGTGCATGAGTTTCGAGAGCGAGTGCCACAGCCGGCATATCGCTCAGCCCGCTTGTTTCGACCAGCAGAGCACTCAGCGCGGGTGAGGCATCAGCCAGGCTGACACCAGGCTCAAGGCACAGGCGCGACAATTGCAGGAGATGAGTGAAGAAGCGCCATGCTGACGACAGTTTTTCTGCATCATCGGGAGCGATCAACGCGGCGCTCGCGGCTTGGCCGAAAAGAGTGTCGCCAAAATTGCCAGCCAGATCGCGATGGTCCGCAGCATGCCGTAAAACCAGATACTGGCTGAAGAAATCAATATCCGTCAGACCGCCCAGGCGTTGGCGGATATCCCACAGGTCGCGCGGCGGCTTTTCCTTCAGCAGCAGGAGGCGCATATCGACAACATCGCGGGCCATCGGCTCGGGGCTCTGAGGCTGGACGAGGATACGGTTCAGTATTGAGCCGAGCCGGTCGCCGAAGGCGGGATCGTTCGTCGACACAATGCGGGCCCTGGTCAGCGCCATGCGTTCCCACGTCCACGCTTCGCCCGCGTGATATTCACGAAAGGCACGCAGGCTGCTGGCAAGCGGCCCCTTATTGCCCGACGGGCGCAGGCGAAAATCAACTGCATAGGCAATACCTTCAGCCGTCGGGGCTGAAAGGGCCGCCACCAGGCGCTGCGTCAGACGGGTATAATACTCGGCGGCATAGAGGCTCTTGCGGCCATTGGATGGAGCATCGTGATCATCTTCGTAGACGAGCAGGAGATCGACATCCGAGGTCGCAGTCATTTCCCGCGATCCCAGCCGCCCCAGTGCAATGATGGCGTGCGCCGGCACAGGCGTCACGCCGTAGCGCTCGACATGCTCCGCGAGGACACGGTTATGCAGCGCTTTGATGATGACGTCGGCAATACGGCTATAGGCCTTTCCTGCAGCAAGCGGGGAGAGACGACGCGCGACGATATAAGTGCCGACCAGAAATATCATTTCCTGGGTCGTACGCCGCGCCTGATCAAGCGCCTCGCCATAGTCGACATCGTGGCCAAGCCCGCGCTGGACCTGGCTTGCGAGTTCGGCGAGCGGATCGCCACTCTCACCCTGCAGGCTATCGATCAGGCCGTCGATCAATCGCGGACGTCGGGCCAGATCCTGCGACAGGCGGGGCGCGGTTGACAAAATGCGGGTGATCAGATCGAGCAGACCGGGATTGGAGCGCAACAGCGAAAAGAACTGCACGCCATAAGGCAGCTGCGATAAAAAGCGATCAAAGGCCACCAATGTCGCCTCCGGCTCGCCCCCCGCGCTAATTGCTTCGAGGAGGCGCGGGGTGATTTCAGCCAGCCGCGCACGCGCCGGCGTCGAGCGGGTAGCCGGATATCGCCCGCGCTGCCAGCCCTGGATGATGTCAGCGATGCGGTCGGGATCCTCAAAGCCGATCTCGCCGAGCGCTCGGCGTACGTCGACATTTCCAACACCGGATGAGAAATCAACATGCTGCAGCGCCGAGGCGGTCTTCGGCTTATCCTCGAAGAGCACACTGTAATGACCCCTCACGCAGGCCACCGTATCGCGGACCACCCGTTCAAGGGTCTTTGCGGCCTTGAACCCGGCAAACCGCGCGAACGCATCAAGTGCGGCTGGCTCGTCAGGCAAGCGGTGCGTCTGCGCGTCGTCAACCATCTGCAGGCGATGCTCGAGGCGCCGCAACTCGCCATAGGCAGCGGTGAGATCGCGGCGTGTGCTGGCGCTGATCCACTGGCGCTTTTCAAGAGCCGCCATAACGTCCAGCGTCGGTGTCTGGCGCAATGTCTGGTCGCGTCCGCCGCCGATCAGCTGTTGTGTCTGGACAAAAAATTCAATCTCCCGGATACCACCAGCACCGAGCTTGAGATCGCGGCCTGCAATATCAGTCCCGGTCAGATCCTTGGCTTCTTCGATCATGCGCTTCATCGCATGGATTTCGGCAATCGCCGCGTAGTCGAGATATTTGCGCCAGATAAAAGGAGCAACATCGCTGAGGAACAGATCGGCTGCCTCGCGATCGCCAGCAATCGGCCTGGCCTTGATATAGGCGGCCCGCTCCCAGTTCTGACCGATCGACTCGTAATAGTTGCGTGCCAGCCCTGTCGAGATCGCCAGAGGATATGTACCTGGATCGGGACGCAATCTGAGATCGACGCGAAAGACAAATCCGTCGTGATCACGATGTGACAGGATACGGGAAAGCTGTTGGGTCAGCCGGACAAAAAAAGCCTGATGCTCATCGGGCCGGCGCAACGCGACCTTGTCCTGCTCATAAAAGGCGATGAGATCGATATCGGAAGAATAATTGAGTTCGCCCGCGCCCAGCTTCCCCATCGCCAGCAGGAAATATCCGCAGTCTTTCTGCGGCCGCGCGTGCGAAGGAAGCTGGATGTCACCCCTGTCTGCCGCACGGCGCAGCAGGATATCAAGAACAGCGTTCACAGCGTGCTCGGCAAAGTCGCTGAGGCGGGCAATAACGGTCGTCACGTTCCACACGCCGCCGAGATCGGCGAGTGCAATCAGCAGGGCCTGTTCCTGCCGCATCAAGCGAAGATCGTGCATGAGGGCCGCATCGTCGGGCGCTGTTTTGCCAAGCGCCGACAACGCAGTGATCAACCGGTCGAAACTGTGCGCGGGGGTATCGCCAAGGAGGCGCAGAAAGCGGGGCACATCGCGTGAAACAAGATCAAACAGAAAGGGGGAACCGGCAAAGACACCGGCAATGAACGCTGCCAGTTGTTCGTTGTCCGCCAGAAGCCCGCCAAGTTTCGCCTGCTCGTCCTTGTTGAGCGTTTTTATCCAGGCGTGGAAACGCTTGCGGGCTGTGGCGTTCGCCACCGGCGCTGCGTCCAGAGCAATGGCTTTGGCCAGAACACTCATGCCGGCGCCGCCAGTGGCATGGTGATGACCACACGCAATCCCGGCTGGTTATCTTCCAGAAGGAGCGTGCCATGATGCAGGCGTATGATAGCCAGGACCAGTGACAATCCCAGGCCCGCGCCGGGCTGCGAGCGGCTTTTTTCCAGCCGGACGAAACGTTCGAGAACACGGCTGCGATCAGCCTCGAGGATGCCCGGACCGCGATCAGAAACGCTCAGTCTGGTCTGACCATCGACCAGCGCCAGCGAGATGGTGATGGTCGGCGGCGGCAGGCTCGCGGCCGGCCGGCTGAACTTGATGGCGTTGTCGATCAGGTTCGAGAGCGCGCGGGCCAGCAGCTCGCGATTGCCTCGTATCACCGCACTGCCTGGCGCCTCGATCATCAGTTGAAATCCCGCCTCTTCGGCAACCACATCGTAGAGATCGCCAATCCCGTTGACGACGTCACGCAGATCGATGCGTGCCAGACCCGCCGCCCCCTCGCCACCCTCGGCGCGCGCGATCAGCAGCAGCGCATCGAAGGTGCGGATCAACCCATCCGTTTCAGACAGAACCGCAGACAATTCCTCGCGCGCCTGGTCGCTCGTCAGCGTCTGGCGGAGCGCACCCTCGACGCGGCTGCGCAGACGGTTCAGCGGCGTTTTGAGATCATGGGCGATGTTATCTGATACTTCCTTCAGCCCATGCATCAATTCCTCGATGCGCGCTAACATCGTATTGACGCTGCCGCCCAGGCGATCAAATTCGTCACCAGAGCCGGACAGCGGCAGACGCTTGCTGAGATCGCCCGCCATGATGGCGTGGCTTGAGGCCGTCATGTCATCGATGCGCCGGGCGATACGCATCGCAACCAGCGAGCCGCCGCCAAGGCCGAATGCCAGGACAACGATACCAGCAGCAATCGCGGCGTTGACCACGATCGCCCGCAGCCGCGCCTGCTCGGCAAGATCACGGCCGACAACGAGACGAAACCCGCCGGGCATCTCGACGATACGCACAGACGCCTCGCGCTGGCGCGTATCGGATGGATCATCGTGTGAATAGGTAATGAGGCGGGGACCAAGGTCGCTCAGTATACCAGGCTGCAGCGACAGCAGATTGCCGGCAAGCGGCTGGCCCTGGGGATTGGTGAGCAGATAGAGATAGGCGCCGGGGCGGTTGGCGCGCCGGGTGACCGCCAGATAAAGGCCGCGCAGACCGGTCGTGCGGTAGGTCGTTGCCAGTGCGTCAATTTCTTCCTTTAGGGCGGTTTCGCTCTGCTCACGCAACAGGTTCTGGGCCTGATAGGAAATAACCGCAATGAGGGTCGCCGCAACCAGGGCTGCCAGCGCCACAAAGGCCAGAGACAGCCTGAAAGCTGTTGTGCGGATGAGCCTAACGAGACGCGTCACGGACCATGTATCCAGCACCGCGGACGGTATGAAGGAGCGGGCTTGCAAAACCGCGATCGATCTTGCCGCGCAAGCGCGACATGTGAACGTCGATGACGTTCGTCTGCGGGTCGAAATGATAGTCCCAGACGTTTTCCAGCAACATGGTGCGGGTGACGACCTGCCCGGCATGGCGCAGCAGATATTCAAGAAGTCGGAACTCGCGCGGCTGCAAATCGATCTCCTGGCCATCGCGGGTGACGCGGCGAGCGAGACGGTCCAGCATCAATCCGCCAACCTTGAAAATGGTCTGCTCGGGTACGCCTCCCTTGCGTCGCGCCAGCGCTTCGAGGCGGGCAAGAAGCTCGACGAAGGCGTATGGCTTGGCGAGATAGTCATCGCCTCCCGCGCGCAGTCCAACGACCCGATCATCAACCTGCCCGAGAGCGGAGAGGATGAGGGCTGGCGTATCGTGCCCTTCGCTGCGCAAGGCGGCGATCAGCGACAGGCCATCTCTTTTTGGGAGCATACGATCAACGATGAGAGCGTCGTAACTGTTCTCCTCTGCCCTGAACAGACCTTCCTCGCCATCATGGACGACATCGACGGTATGGCCGGATTCTTCGAGGGCGCGCGCCAGATAGCGCGCCGCCTCGCGGTCATCCTCAACAAGCAAGACTTTCATGCGGACATTATGAAGGGTTATCGCCTGATTGCGAAGAGGCGGCGCCAGGCAATTGAAGCCCAACGCCGCCTTCTGGACCAGCCGATAGTGCTCAACCCTGCTGTAGGGGAAGCGGAACAAAGATCGACCGTCCCTTGGACTGGATGCGGGCCAGCACAGATTTTTGCCCGTTTGATCGCGCATCAGCGAGTTTTGCCTGCACATCGGCAGGCTTCGCCACAGGCTCGCCTGCGATATCGAGGATGATGTCGCCAGCCTTTATGCCCTTGGCAGCGGCCACACCACGCGGGTCAACGGCTGCAATCGTGACGCCTTTGCCCTCACCCGTGGCGGGCGACAGGGTAAGTCCGAGACTGCCAAGCGTGGCGGGAGAGCGTTCATCGGGCGCATCAGCGCGCTCCTGATCACCTGGCAGCTTGCCCAGATTAACGGTGAGCGTTGACTTCTGCCCACGGCGTTGAATGTCGAGCTTGTAGCTGGTTCCAGGCAGCAGGGCAGCAACCCGGCGCTGGAGATCGCGGCTGTCGTGCACCGCTTCGCCGTCGATGGCGAGGATGGCATCGCCAGGCTTCACGCCGGCGCGCGCGGCAGGGCTGGAGGGCTGGACATCGGCAACCAGGGCGCCCGTGGTTGCACTCAACCCCAGCGACGCGGCGATCTCATCTGTCACCGGCTGGATCTGGACACCAAGCCAGCCGCGCACCACGGTCCCGTCCTTGCGCAGTTGCGCCACGACGGTCTGGGCGAGCGTCGCGGGGATCGCGAATCCAATGCCAACCGAACCACCGCTTGGCGAGTAGATGGCGGTGTTGATGCCGATGACATCGCCATCGAGATTGAAGGTGGGGCCGCCGGAATTGCCGCGATTGACCGGCGCATCGATCTGCAGGAAATCGTCATAAGGACCAGCGCCGATATCGCGACCGCGTGCCGACAATATGCCTGCCGTTACCGTGCCGCCAAGGCCGAAGGGGTTGCCGATCGCCACCACCCAGTCACCAATGCGGGGCTGCGCGCTGGCAAAATTCACGAACGGAAGCGGCTTGTCGGCGTCCACCTTGAGGAGGGCTAAGTCGGTTCGCGGATCGCGGCCGACCAGTTTGCCATTCAATTTTTGACCATCATCTGTGATGATTTTGTAGGCTGACCCGCCCTCGACCACATGGTTATTGGTGAGGAGGTAGCCATCGTTTGTAATGAAGAAGCCTGACCCCTGAGCCGCGCTCGGGCGCGGAGCCTGCTGCCCGCGCTCGTCGCGGAACTGGCGGAAATAGCGGTAAAGCGGATGATCGGGCGAGAGTTCGGGAATGTCGTTCGCATCGGCGGACGAATTCTGCACATTGTCACGTTGGACGATGACGGCGACCACCGCCGGTTTGACGCGGGCCACCACATCGGCAAAGCCGGTCGGGCGAATGGAGACGGGCGCTTCGGCGCGCGCCGTGCTCAACGCATGGACCGGCAGAGCGCTGCCAGCGGCAAAGCCGCCGACCAGCGCCAGCGCAGCAGCAGCGCCAAGCAGCGCGCGACGATGACGGGACAGGAGAGATGAGTTCTGGTTCGACATGGCATCCTCGACGTTTGCAGGGACCATCACAGGCCCTGAACGTCGCCACCATGGCGCTTGCCGGATTACGTGGATGTTGCGGGCGGATTACGTTTTGGTAAGGCCGGCTGCTCGTCAGAGGCTGCAAGAAGGCGTGACAGCGCCGTTTCTTCCGCTTCGCTGAGGGGGGAGGGCATGGTTGCAGCATCTTGCCTGCGGCGGGCGACAGCGAGCACAGCCACGAAGGCTCCACCACAAAAAACAAGGACCGGTGCCAGCCACAACAGGAGCGTGCGCGCGGTCAATCGCGGTCGCAGCAAAACGAAGTCGCCATAGCGCGCCGTGAGATAGGAAAAAACGGCATCATCGCTATCGCCCGCCACAAGGCGCTCGCGGACAATCAGGCGCAGATCGCGGGCGAGCGGCGCATGCGATTCATCAATCGATTCGTTCTGGCAGACCATGCAGCGCAATTCGCGGGAGATATGGCGCGCCCTCTGTTCCAGTTGCGGATTGGCGAGGATTTCGTCGGGTTCAACCGCCCGAGCGGAACACAGACCGACGAGGATCGCGACAATGCTGACCAGCATACATCGTACAAGCGATGCCCCGCGCCTCATTGCGCCGTCACCGTGGGGGCAACAGCGCGGCGCGCAACAGCCGGAGCGCCTATGCGCAAGCGGCGATCGCTCAGCGAACATACACCACCCGCTGCCGCCATCACCAAACCGAACCAGATCAGCAGGATATTTGGCTTCCAATAGGCGCGCACGCCAACCTTGCCGTCCTTCCCTACTTCGCCCAGTGCGACATAGAGCTGACCAAAGCCGATGCGCAGCTGGCCGGTTTCAGTCGTCGGCACGCGGGAGGCCAGATAGACGCGCTTGGCACTTTCAACATGGCCGAGACTTATGCCGTCCCGCCGGACATCAAAGCCTGCCACCACATCCTGATAATTGGCGCCCGAACGCGGACCGCTCGCAACCAGGCGCAGTTCATAGGCGCCAACACTCATCGTTTCACCCACCCTCAGCGTGCGGATGGTTTCGCTCTCGAAGGTGCTGGCGCTGACAACGCCGATGAGGAATACGCCGATGCCGGCGTGGCCGAGCAAGGTACCAAAAGCCTGACGCGGCAGCCCAGCCAGGCGCGAGAGGGCGGTGCGGGGCGAGGATGTCAACAGACGTGCCCGCAAAATGATGTCACTCACCGCGCCGGCAATCACGAAGGTGCCCAACGCGAAACCGGCAAGTGCCAATAACGGGCCGCCCTGCGTCAGCCAGGCGCCGATTGCGGCTGCGACGAGCGCCAGCCCCGCTGCTGCCAGCAACCGTTCAGCCGCGGCCAGCAGATCGCCGCGCTTCCAAGCCAGCATGGGGCCAAACGGCATGCACAGCGCTAGCGGCACCATCAGCGCCCCGAAGGTCAGATTGAAATAGGGAGGCCCAACCGAAATTTTGTCATCGCTGAAGGCTTCGAGCGCCAGCGGGTAGAGCGTGCCGACGAATACGGTGGCAGTGGCAGTGGCCAGCAGCAGATTGTTGAGCAGAAGGGCAGCCTCACGTGACAGGGGCGAGAACAGACCTCCCGGCCCCAGCTCGCCAGCGCGCCAGGCATAGAGCGCCAGCGCTCCGCCGATGAACAGTGACAGAATGACCAGGATGACAATCCCGCGCGCCGGATCAACGGCGAAAGCGTGGACGGACGTGAGAATTCCCGATCGCACCAGGAAGGTACCCATGAGCGACAGGGAAAAAGCGAGGATCGCCAGCAGCAGCGTCCATACACGCATGGCGTTGCGCTTTTCCATGACGATAATCGAATGGAAAAGGGCGGTGCCGGCAAGCCAGGGCATGAGGCTTGCATTCTCGACCGGATCCCAAAACCACCAGCCGCCCCAGCCAAGTTCATAATAAGCCCAATAGGAGCCAAGCGCGATGCCAAGGGTGAGGAAAATCCAGGCAATCAGTACCCAGGGCCTTACCGCCCGTGCCCAGCCGGCATCGATCCGCCCGGTGACAAGGGCGGCAACGGCAAACGAGTAGGCGAGCGAGAAGCCGACATAGCCAACGTAAAGGAGAGGCGGATGAAGGGCGAGACCAATGTCCTGCAAGACAGGATTGAGCTCGCGCCCTTCGGCGGGAGCCGGATCGAGCCTGAGGAAGGGGTTTGACGTCAGCAAGATGAACAGGAGGAAGGTCGTGGCGATCAAGCCCTGCACGGCAAGCGTTGCGGCCTTGAGATCAACCGGCAGTCGGTTCGAGAATGCCGACAACAACGCCGCAAACAGCGCCAGCGTGAAAGTCCACAGAACCATCGAGCCTTCGTGATTGCCCCAGGCGGCGCTCAAACGAAAGACCAGCGGCATCGTCGAATGGGAATTGCGGAAGACATTCTGGGTGGAAAAATCGGACAGGGCATGCACCGTCAGCAGGCAGGCAAAAGCAATGCCCATCACGACAAACATCACGCCCGCCAGTGCCGGCGCCAGCCGCATGAGCGTGTGATCGGTACGGCGGACGCCCCAGAGCGGTAACGCTGATTGAAGAATTCCCACAGCAAGCGCCAGAACCAGGGCGAAATGACCGATCTCAGCGATCATGATCCGGGTTTTCCTGGACTAACGGGTAATGGTTTTGACTTGTCACCCTGCCACACCCCCTGCCGCTTCAGCGCCTCGGCGACTTCGCGCGGCATATACGTTTCGTCGTGCTTGGCAAGCACGGTGTCGGCTTTGAACGTCCCATCCGGCTGCAATCGACCTTCGGTAATCACCCCCTGCCCTTCCCTGAAGAGGTCGGGCAGAACGCCTACATAGGACACCTGCCGCGTATTGGCACCATCGCTCACGGTGAACCGGACGATTTCGCCCGGCAAGCGTTCGATACTTCCCTCGACCACGAGCCCGCCAAGACGCAAGCGCTGGTCCGGCGCCGGCGGTCGGGCGAGAATGTCGCTTGGTGAATTGAAGAACACGATCGAATCCTGAAGCGCGACCAGAACCAGGCCAGTGGCAGACGCAAGAACGATCCCGACAAAAACGATCAGGGAAAGGCGGCGTTGTTTACGGCTCACGACTTGGAGACTCTCATGAACGATGCACCAATTGCGCGACGAAAGCGTCGAATTCGGCGAGTGCCGCCCGGTTGTCAGCAAGCGCTGCGCGCCCTTCTTCAACCAATGAATCCAAGCCATCGATACCGTTGAGCACCATATGGGCAAGAAGACGGCGGCGCCAAGCAACAACATCGTGTCCAGGTGTTGTGGCAGCTGCCGAGATGCTGAGGCGCAAGGCGGATATCACATCGGCTGGGTTGAGCGATTGTGGCACATCAGCGCCAAGATCATCCAGAAGCAGGCGGGCCAACTGGTCGCGCACAAGCGGCAACCAAGCCGCGTCCGGCAGCGATTTGGCCAGCGCTGAGCCCAGTTTTACGATGGCGTCGTCATGCCGGCCATCCTGCCTCAGGCCAAGGGCCAGAAAAAAATCAACGCGCGGATCGTGGGGAGACACTGACGCGGCGCGCTCCAAGGTCTGGCGCGCGTCGCCGGTGACGATCCCTCCCGAGAGGGCAATCTGCGCCTCGCTGAGCGCGATCAGGCGATCAATCGTCGCTCCTCCGCGAACAATCGCCTGTCCAAGCGCTTCGGCTGCAAGATCAGGTCTACCCAGTTGCGCCTGAACCCGCGCCAAAAGGTCCCACCCTTCGACGCTTTCAGGGTGCTGCGCCAGCTGTTGCTCGACGCGTTGGACAAGACGCTCGACATTCTGGTTTTCAAGCTCCGCGCCGGATGTCAGTTGCATCGGCTTTCCCGCAAGCCTGGGCTGACCGCTGATGACATAGAAAGTCAGTGAGAAAACCGGCAGTACAATCAGCGCCAGCGACGCCGCCACTCGCCGACGCATCAATGACGACAAGCGAGACATCCCGTCGGCGTGCTTTTGCGGCCGGCGCGTGAGAGCCAGCAGGCGCCGCGAGATTTCAGCGCGGCTGGCCTCGGCTTCGTTGGCTGTGAGGTCTCCACGCAGCGCTTCGTCGTCGATCATCGCAAGCTGCCCGCGAAACAGCGCGATATCGGGTGAATTGTCAGGACCCGTATGGCCAACCTGCGACAAGGCCCGCAATATGGCAAAAATGCTGGCGCCCGTCATGGCCGCAATCGCCGCCCAGATCATCATCCCCTCACGACCGGCCCGGCGCCGGCGTCTGTTCTTTAGCCTGAGGCGGCGGATGAGGCGAGCACAAAGCTGACCTGCAATCGGGTGGTATGGAATGATGGGTTATTTTGCCACACGCAAAACCGGTTCATTGGGTCCGGCTGCGGTTCCAAAACTGCGTCGAAGGGCCGTCGCGCGCGTATGCCCGTGAAGCATCTCTGTCATGCGGATTGCCGCATCGCCAAACGCACGTACGGTATTGCGCTGGTCGCCGATGGCGTTGCGGGCATCCTCGACGAGGATACGCGAGGTGTGATCGAGGTAGGTATCGGTATCGTTGAAAACACGCAGCAGCGTTTCGTTGACGCCAAGCTCGGTTGACGACAGTTTGGCGGCATTCAGCAGCTCGATCAGCAGGCAGGTGCGTTCGATATCGACCGGGTCAGGCATGCCCAGACGGCGCTGATCGAAGGCACGCAGCGTCTTGACGCAAGCGCGGATCAGGCGGGGTAATCCATTGAGTTCCCGCGCAATAGCTTCCGACAGACGGGTGCGCATTTCTGTCAGCCGCTTGGCCCAGTCATGCGTTGTCTGGTCGAGGTTTAGAACAGCGCGCAGATTGCGCGACGACATGGCAAAATCGCGTAATGCCGGTGCCAGCGTACCGTCGGACTTCAACTGCTTCAGGCCGTCACCAACCAGAGCTGCAGACCGCTCTGTTTCTGCCAATGATATCTCGATCAGCGCGGCGAAGGGCGATGCGGCGATCAATTTCAGATCCTCGCTGCCGGTGCCGATGACAGCTAATTTGGCCAGTTTAACCGTCGATCCAAGGACGCGCTGGGTCATGACAGCTACATGATAGGGAAGGCGCGGATCGAGCCGCGCCAGATCGACGATCGTGCGCGCCAGTGTTGCGGCGAGTATCGCCTCGTTTGCCGGGTCGGCATCGGTCAGAATGGACGATATTCTTCCCAGCTCACGGGACCGCCTCAAAACAACCGCGACATCCTCGAATTCCTCGAAATTGCGCTCTCCGCCAACCTGTCCGGCAATGCGGCGGCGGTTATCGGGGTTGGTCTTGGTGGCGGTCACGGTCTCGCCCATCGTCCGCGCGATTGCTGCGAGCAGCACCTCTTCGCGCTCCGCCTGGGGGCTCGTTTCGTTTGTCGAATAGGCAGCAATTGCTGCCTTGGCCAGATCACTTTCAATCCACGACCAGATCGGCGCAAGGCTCGCGATACAAATGCGGCCGGGAATTTTACGCTGCAACACCTGCGGGATCAGGAACGGCTCGAGCGCTGTTTGGAATATCTTGTCGGGTGTTGGCGGAGGTTCTTCGGCGGTGGACCCTGTTCCAGGGTCAGCCAGAAACTCTGCGAGCAGATCAAACGTGGGATCGTTGATGCCGGAATTGCGTGCCTCCCCGACCATGCGCGACAATGTTGCCCGCATGCCGGGTGGCAGTGCTCCCAGCAGGGCTCGAAGCTTTTTCGACTTTTCTTCGTCTAGCGCCATTGTTTTGGACGAATATGATATCACCGGCCTGCGAGACTATGCGCTAATAGTTAACCGGTGGTTTTTTGTCCCTTGTTAAGGGGCCGACCGTTTTTCATCGTTTTGTCCAGGTGCCGGCGCCGTCACGGCAGGCATCAATCGTCAACGTTTGTCCACGCCCGCGCACATAGAGCGTGTGGCGCACACTACGACAGGTGCCGGGAGGGGGCGGAATTACGCCCGGGCCGGGGATGACTTCTCCATAATTTCCACTGTCGGGATTGCGCCACGGCGTTGGCTGCCCGGCTCGCCCGAATTCGAGCGAAACGACCTGCGCTTCGGCCGCCCGCCGCAGGTCAATGTCATCCAGCCCCACGTTCTGGCCGGCGAGGACTGCAACAAACCCGGATATGCTTGGCGAGGAGATGCGGGACGGACTTGTCCGTGGCGTCTGGGTTGAGGAGCAGGCAGCAACAATCATAAAACATGATGCCAATACGGCAATTTTTGAAAGAATTTTCATGAAATCCGCCTCAATTGAGATGCGCTTTGCAATTTCAAGCCGATGGCAAATAGAGTTCGCTTCTCAGCCCTCCCTGAGGGCTGGTCGACAGGGTAAATCTGCCTCCGTAGAGCTCGGCCAGATCGCCGACAATGGCAAGTCCCAAGCCGGAGCCGGGGAGTGATTCATCGAGACGCTGGCCGCGCTTCATCGCCTCTGCGCGCTTTTCCGGCGCCATTCCCGGCCCATCATCATCAATGACAAAACGAAGCGTCTTATTTGGTTCCTGCCAAGCCTCGATCATGACGTGCGCCACCGCCCATTTGCACGCGTTGTCCACCAGATTGCCCAGCATATCCTGAAGATCCTGGGTTTCGCCACGAAAGCTGAGATCGTGCGGCAGATTGACCGTCAGGCGAATTTGCCGCGCCTGGTAGATGCGCGACATCGCCCGCTCGATTCCATCGATGACAGGAAGAACAAGGGTGGTGTCGTTGGCGGTCGCAATCCGTGCGGCAGCGCGCGCACGCTGAAGGTGATGCTGGATCTGCTCGTTCATGACGATCGCCTGCTCGCCGACCTTGCGCCAACTCTGATCATTGTTCGCCCGCGCCTCATTGGTAATCACGCTCAGCGGCGTTTTGAGGGCATGCGCCAGATTGCCCACGTGGGTACGTGCCCGCTCGACAATGTGATGATTGGCATCGATGAGCGCGTTAAGCTCATCAGCGAGCGGCGTGATTTCCTTGGGGAAGGTGCCGACAAGGCGCTGCGCGGACCCGGAACGGATGGCGGCAAGCGCTTGCGACATCCGGCGCAGCGGGTTGAGGCCGACACGGACAGTGATGCTGGTCGACGCCACGACCCCAAAGCCGAGTATGGCGAGCACAGTGATCAGCGTTCTCTGGAAGCTTGAAATATCCTTTTCGATTTCATCGGCGTCAGCGGCAACCGACATCACGTAGGCAACGCCAACACCAAAGTCGATTCGGCGCTCGATCATACGAAGGCGCTGATCGCCCGGGCCCGTCACATAGGCTTCGCGGGTGAAGCCACGCGTCTCGGCAATACCAAGATCCTTCAGCGAGGGTAAGGTCTGGTCCCAGAGGGATGGCGAATTGGCGGTTTCCCCCTGCCCTGTGCCGACCGGCCTGATCTGCCAGTACCAACCCGATAGCGGCAAATCAAAGCGCGGTTCGCCAAGATTGCCAAGATTGAAATCATGATCGTCACTCGCAGCGGCAACGCCAGCAACTATCGACTTCAGATAAATGTGCAAACGTGCATCGAAAGCGCGCTCCACCGTGTCACGATAGAGCGAGGACAGCACAATCCCGGCGATGGCCAGTACGGCCAAATTCCACAGCGCGGAAACAACAAAAAGACGTGCTGCGAGGGAGCCCTGCCGCATTGTCGATCAGCGGCGCCCGGGCGTCGCATCGGGCGGATTTAAACTATACCCCAGGCCGCGAATGGTCTGGATCAGATCAACACCCAGCTTTTTGCGCAAGCGGCCGATAAACACCTCGATTGTATTCGAATCGCGGTCAAAATCCTGATCATAAATATGCTCAACCAGCTCGCTGCGGGAGACGATCCGGCCCCTGTGGTGCATCAGATAGGCCAGCAAGCGGTATTCGTGAGACGTCAGTCTGATCGGATTGCCGTCGACCGAGACGCGTCCGGCGCGCGTATCAAGGCGCAGCGGGCCGCATTCAAGCTCACTTGAGGCATGACCGGTGGCGCGGCGCAGCAAAGCGCGCACACGAGCCAGCACTTCTTCCATGTGAAAGGGTTTCGTTACGTAATCATCAGCGCCCGTGTCAAAGCCCTGCACTTTGTCGGACCAGCGCTCGCGCGCGGTCAGCAGCAGCACCGGCATGGTCTTGCCATCGCGCCGCCATTGTTCCAGCACCGACAAGCCATCACGCTTGGGCAGGCCGATATCAAGAACGACAGCGTCGTACGGTTCGGTATCGCCGAGAAAATGGCCTTCCTCACCGTCCATTGCTTTGTCAACAGCATAGCCGGCATCGCTCAATGCGACCACCAACTGCTTGTTCAGATTTGGATCATCCTCGACGACCAGCAGACGCATGATCAACACCTCATGTCATGAGGTCGATTGCGCTGAAGCAACGTCTTTGTCAATCGTCAGCTCAGTTGTCTTCGGCCACAATCTGACCGGTGGCGGCATCGACGACAAGCATGCGAACCTTACCCGCTTTATGGAGAATTGTGAGGTGGTAAACGAGCCGTTCGCCCTTTTCACACAGGTGTGCTCGAAGCATGTCACCCCCAAGATTTTCCTCGAGGACATGCTTTATGCGGGCGAGCGTCAGAGCATGGCCCTTCTGCACCTCGGCCCGCGCCTCGCGAATGCTGAGACAGCGTGCAGTTCCAGCGCGCGGCGCCGGCTGCGCCAGCAATGGCTGCACGACACAGGCGAGAATCAGAACGGTTATCGGCAGTTTCACAGCGGGCAGCATGGGGTGGTGGATATCGCTCAGCGACTGAACTCACCATGAACATGGGTTGAGCGACGCTCGACACGTTGAGCGCGATGTTGTCGCGAATGTACCGCTACCGCACTCCAGATCTTTCGCGCCCCTCCATCAGATACCCCTCGATGCGCTTCAGCTGCTCCGCCATCCGCTCTTGAATAACCAGCACCCTGACCAGCGCATCGTGATCGGCTGGCGCGGTCGCGGTGGCGCGCTCCAGCATGTCAAGGCGGGATCTGTGGCCATTCAGTTCCATATGGATGCCAAGATAGATCGATGCGAGGGCCGCCAGAACGCCGGCAACCGCGCCGATGCCAAAACGCCGCCCGATGATGAAATAGCTACCCTCCAATAATTGAGATTTATTCACTTCGTTGTCTCCACAAGGGCGTTATGGCGGGCGGTGCAGGCTTTCAGGGAGGCTCGATCACGCGCCCATAACGGCACGATATCGCCAGCCGAAAGGGTACGATCAGGAAGCCTGACGGGCGGATTGCACGGCATGGCGAGAGATGGCGGAATGGCCGGCTTCACATAGCGTGTCTCAATGACCGGCATAGTCTGGCTACAGCCGGTCAAGAAGGCGCACGCGGCCACGATCAAGACCGCATGACGGATCAGCGGGAAGTTTTGCATTTTCGGCCTCGATAGCGGCAAGGGTGGCATCAAGCTGGGTGCGGGATGTGATGAGGGCGGCGGCAAGTTCATCGACGCGGGCTTGCGTGCTTGCCAGCAGGGCGGCGGCTTCTGCATTGGCTTTGGCGATCTGCGCTTGCCAGATGCCATCGCGCGCCATCACGGCCTGTTCGACAGCAGCCCGGCGTTGTGCGCCTTCGTGCAGCACGTGCCAGCCGGTCGCGGCAATCAGGGCGGCAGCAAGCGCGCCATAAAGCCACGCACGCCCCGGCAGGAAAGAGAAAAGCGCCGCGATCATGGCTGCTTTTCTCCCATCGGGGTTGTCGTAATGACACGCAGCGCGCCGCCGATGAACGCCGCAAGGAGGATGATCACCCATCCCGGCAGGGACGGGAACAGCTCGCGGACAGGTTCCGCCCAATCCATGAAGGACAGGGCGCCAAAGGCAGCCGACAGGCCGCCGGCGATGATGGCAACGCCCATGGTTCGCCAGCCCTTGAGCTGTTCCCAGAATCCCGGTTTTTCCATAATTCAGGCTCCTGTCGCTTTCTTGGCACGGGCAAGGTAAAGGCGCCGGCTGGCGAGCCCGTTGCGCCCGCCATTGATTGCTTTGGTGATGGCTTCAAGATTGTCAGCATCCGCCTTGGGATTAAGGTTGCGGTCCGTCCAGAACAAAGCGGCAAGCTCGGTGACGTGAAGGAGATGGGCGGCAGCTACTGGCGAGGCTTCGAGGTTCAACCCGGCAAGCTTGCCGAATTTGCGGTAATTGGCACGGCCCGTGAGCTGGATGAGGCCCCGGCCCTTGAAGCGGATGCCATCACCGGGCTGCGTATTGCCAAGATCGCGGCGCCCTTCATAAGCCTTGCCGCTTGCATATTCATTGACGGTGCGAAAGCCATCGCTCTCATGGGCGATCTGCGCAAGGAAATGGGCAAGCCGCAAGGGCGTATTGATCTCATGTTCGCGCTGGATATCCGGCAGGTCGCGGGCAATTGCAGCCACAATCGGCACATGCTTTCCGGCGCGCGGCGCTTGCACGATGGCGCACAGAAGATCGGCGGAAAGATGCTTCATCACCGCAAACCGATGAAAGCTGGCACAAGAAGAGCAAGCAGACAGGCGACCACGACAATGCAGGCGCAAGCGGCGATATCACCACGCATGGGCAGTGGCTCCTTTTTCAGTTATTCGGAAATCCCGAAAGGCTCACAGCACGCGGACGAAACCGACGACGCGCCGGGAATCATAGCTCGACAGTTTGACGCGCCGGCCCTGATTGCCGCCAAGCCCGATCACCTTGCCGCCATGGACGCCGGCAACAATGGTGACGTGATGGCGCATGACGGCGAGATCGCCAGCGCGCGGGCTTGATACGCGCGGACCAAGGCGCAGGGCGTCAATGGCGCGGCGCGAGCGATTGCCGGCCGGCGTGCCGTTCTTGGCGAGCACGAAATTAACGAAGTCACGGCACCACAAACGGGACGGCAGGCCGAGCGACGGCCCGGACCTGCCGACATAGCGGGCGGCAATCGTCAATAGCGGGTGACTGGTAAGGGCCGTGAGGTCGACCGGGCGCTTGCCCTCCCTCACGCGCGGCGCCTTCTGGCGAGGCGCTGGGGTGGCCTGCCGGGCGTCCTGCAAGGGGATATCCCAATTGGGGCTTTGCTCCGCCCTCGCAGGCGCACAGATCAGCACAGCCGCAGCAGCGGCAATGCGGAGGGAAATCCGCATGGTATTCTCCATTGATGAAAAGGGTGTCGGCTTATGCCGGATCGGTATCTGCCAGGCGTTTTTCGAGAGCGATCACGCGCGCTGACAATTCCTGGCACGCCTTGACCAAAACGGGGACGAATTGATCATAGCCAAGGCTCATCACCTCATCACCGCCGGACAGTGCATGGTTTTGCACCGCGCCCCATCCGCGCGTGTCAAAACCCGTTTTAGTAACAGCACTTTCGACCGATTGAGCAATCAGGCCGCTATGGTAGCGCTTGCGCTTTTTGCTCCCGTCACGGCTGATGGCGGCAAGCTTTGAATTCTCCGCCCACAGATCGCGTTGAGCGACATATTCGCTCATTGCCGCCGCGCGCCTCTCAACATCTTCCGCGCTGGCCTCGGACGGCAGGGCAGGCGGGGCGAGCGGAGGTGCTTCGCGATAATCCTCACGCAGATCGTAACGATAATCAACGGGCTCCAGCATGTTGACAAAATCAAGCCCGAGACGCGTTGGCCTGATATCGGCCTTGTCTCTCTCATCCGAACGGTTCTGGACCGTGCCGTAAACGTAAGTGGTGGTGCTGGAATCGCCCAGCTGAACCTGATTACTGCCGGTCACCTGGCTGTTTGCTCCAAGGCCGGAACAATTCAAGGCCGAGCTCACATTAGACAAGGCGTTTGCGCCGACAGCCGTATTGTTATTGCCGGTCAAATTATTTATCAACGCGAGATCGCCGACAGCCGTATTGTTAGAACCTGCGGTGTTATACAGCATCGCCCATCGACCGGTTGCCACATTGCTAGCCCCTGTCGTGTTGCGAAGCAGTGCCGCTTCGCCGACACCCACATTATTGGCCCCCGTTGTGTTGGCAGGCAGCACGTTGACCCCTAATGCAACATTGCTGGCGATAGAGCTTGCGCCATACCCTAATGTTATCTGCCCGACAGTCAGCGCACTCGCAGGAAGGGCCAAAACGCCGATAGAATTAAATTGTGCAAGCCCATTGGCCCCGCCCGCGTTCAGGATCGCCGCTGTACCCAACCCCAGATTTGCGCGCGCCTGCGTCTGTTGCGTGCTTGTAAGCGATTGAGCGACTAGGGCAAGATAGCGACCGTCGGCGGTTATTCGGTTTAACGCATGAGTATCAGCGGTAGCGTTGCTGACTGACAATTGCCCCCCCATCGCTCTTGCCCGAAACGCCTCCACCCATGTGTTGCCGTCAGCGCTCAGTTTCAACACCAGATCGTCATCGCCGATGAGCCCGATCTCAGCGCGCGCCGAGTAGCCATTCTGGAACAGCAATGACGCCGTATTCGCCGTTGCAAGCTTGTTGATTTTAGCGCGCACATCGCCGCTGCCACCCTCGCTTGTCGACTTGGCGCTGACCAGCAGATTATTGCCCTTGAAGGCTAACTCGTTGCTCGCATCCGCTGTCGTCCCGACACCCAACCGGGTCAAATTCTGCAGGCTCGACAAACCGCCGGCATTGACCAGATCAACCCAGTCGACGCCATCGAAACTGAGGACGATACGCTCATCGAGAATGCGTGCCATCCAACCGGCTTGCGGCGCGTAGTAACGCCAGCCGCCATCAAGGAATACCGCCAGATTTTTGTCGCGACCAAGCCAACTACCAGTTGCAGCAGCCGCGATGAGGTGACGTTCACCATCGGCAGGGCTGGCGGGCGGTGACGTCCTGCGGCGACTGCTGACGGCCAGAAAGATCAAAGCATCGAGCGCCGTCAGCGCCTCGTTATGGGTCACGTGCTTTTGCGCCTGCGCCGGCGCGATCAACGGCAGTTTGAGATTGGAGGTGGTCGGCATCGGAATTCCTCACAACAGAGAGAGACAAGCGTCGTGTCAATCACTCAGGGAAAAAGTGTTTGCGTCGTTGACAAGCCCGGCCCGAGCACGGCGCTGAGCTGTGACACGCGAAGAACGATCTCGCGTTGTGGCGTGCCAAAATCAGCCAATTCATCGCTGGCGCCGTAAAGAGCGTTTGGTGACGTCACCATCAGTGATCGCTTCACGGTTGCGCCACTGAGTATGTCGACCTGGTAGGCTTCACTCGCTTCTTCGATCGGCACCTCGGCCAATTGCCAGCTGTCGCCGTCACCGCGGGTACGGCGGATGAAACTGATGTGCACGCCTGTACCATCGCGCGAGGCTTTAAGCCCGGTTGGCGCCAGCGGTCGCAGGCCGATTCCGGTCGGCGTTACCGACAGATTTAGCGCGGCCGGATCATCGAAGAACAGCTTGTCCGGGACCAGACGCCAGGTGCCGGGGCGGGCGATATCATCCGTCGACACCGGGAAGGGCAACAGGGCGTCATCCAGCACAACAAAGAAGGCGTCTGCCGGAACGCTATCAGCCGCAAGAGCCTCACTGCCAAGCTGGCCACGCAGTAGTCCCGTCAGTTCATAGAGCCGCTCGCCGACCAGGCGCGCGCTGGTAAATTGAAGGATCTCCCACTCACCGTTGCCATGACGAAGCGCCGCCACATTGGCGCCATCGAGGATTGCGTCTTCGCTCATGGAGGTCAGCGCACCTGAAGCGAGCTTGACCTGCACCGCTGCAGCGCGGTCGAAGCGCCATACAGGGCCGGGCAAAAGCGGCGTCGCCAGCGTGCCAATGGTTGCAGGGCGCGCCACGTGGGCGGATGCCTGAAAGCCTGCGGTCGTCTGTCGCCACAATGTCAATCCGCCTGGCCAGGGCGTGGCGGTGGCGGCAAGCAAAGGGCGATGAGCCGTTGTATCGCCAGGCCGGCGCGGCAGATCAAGCACGAGCGCAAAAGCCTGACCCGGGCTTGGCAAGCGCTGGCTGAGCGTTGGCCGGCGATTGGTCCCGGTTGGCAGCGACAGCGCCGGGTCAACGGCTTCGGCACTTGCCTTGCGCGGACCGTCACGATCAAGGCTCGTCAGACGAAGCAGACAGGGGCCGCTATTGCACTCAAGGGTAACGATATCGCCGACTTCGAGCGCAAGCGCCGAGGGCGGCAGGCTGAATTCCGCCTTCTCCCGCGCCGCCCAGGCGCGCCGCAGCAAAAGTTCGGCCTGCGCCTCGGCAAACTCAGCCGGCTCGATGAGGCCGACCTCACTCACTGTCTGACGGTTCGAGCCACCTGTCACGCGGCGTGCTGTAACGGCGGCACGTTGAAAATCGCGATCCGCGTCGGCGATGATCAAGGTGACGCTTGCCGGCAACTCGGTTTCCTGGGCACGCTGAAGCCGAGGGCGGTCGTCCTTGCCGTCAATGGCAAGCTCATCGGCGGCCAGGCTGGCAACCGGTTTGTTGCCGCGAGAGGAAGCGATGAGCGCACCGTCACGCTCGCGCAGATCGAGACCATACACTCTGACCAGCGGTTCAATCGCCGATCGTCCCGACATAACCCGATCGACGACATAGCCTTGTGCCACCCCTTCCGCGTCATCGGCGGCGAGTATCGGCCCGGCAAAATGAGTGCTCAGCGCTGGAAGCAACTGATCGAGCGGGGCTGCGCCCAGTCGCCCGTTAAGCCAATGCCCGGTGTGCCAATTGGCGTCATCTCCCCAGATGTCGGCCAGAGCGGGATAGGCTGGCCATGGCCGGGCATCCCAGCACCATACATGGCTGGCTGACGGATCCACCATGTAGCCGTCATAGACCGGGGACAAGGGATTGGCGCTGGCGCCCTCGCTGGTCGTTGGATCAAAATGATCGATGATGACTTCAAGCGCGCGGCGTTGAATGAAATCGTCGCGGGCGCGTGACGAAGCAAACGGAAAACCGGATTCGCTTGAGCGCTGGTCAGGAAACAGGTTGGGTTGGTTCGCACCCTTGTCGACAGCCGGTATGCCTATTTCGGTCAGGCGGATGGGCTTGCTGGCCGGCTGCCAGGCGGTCGCGGTCGTTTCAATCCCGCCAAGGCGCGTGATATGAGGATTGCTCCACCAGCTTTTGAGGTCCTTGGCGCGGTATACCCAGGGTTTTCCATAAGCGCCGTCGCTGATCGCAAGCCGCGTCTGGCGCGCACGCGCGCCGTCATCGGCGTAGTACCAGTCGAACGCCTCGCCGGCGCCAAGCCGGGAGTGGAGATAGGCGCGGCTGGCCGCCGAGGTGGCGATCTTCGCATCCTCGTGATCACCATCGCGCCAATCTGACAGGGGCGCGTAAAGATCAATGCCGACAAAGCTGATGGCGGAATGCGCCCACAAAGGATCGAGGGGAAAATGAACGTCAGCCGAACCATCGCCAGGAACATAAGCGCCGTACTCGGTCCAGTCGGCGGCATAGGAGACTTTAACTCCGGAGCCCAAAACGCCGCGCACCTCATCGGCAAGCGCGATCAGTTGCGCGACGGCTGGAAAGCTCGTCCGCGACGAGCGCACGCGGGTGAGTGACACAAGCTCCGAACCGATAAGAAAACAATCGACGGCACCACTGGCTTTGGCCAGGTAAGCGTTGTGGAGCACCATGCGGCGGTATGACCATTCGACCGGCCCGACATAGACGACATCCTCGCCGCTCAGATAAAAGTCACTCGCTGAGGCCGTCCCGAAAAAGGCTGCAATCTGGTTGGCAGCATCGCTCGTCTTGTCCGGTGTACCTGACCTGCCTGGCGCCGGATCGCAGGTGATCCGGCCTCGCCAAGGGTAGGCTGGCTGATTTTCGCTATCCGTCCATGGATCATCACGTCCGTTGTTCACTGGCACATCCATGAACAGGAACGGCGTCAGCGTGACGCTTAACCCCAGCGCCTTCAACTGGCGCAAGCCGGCGCGCACACTGGCATCAGATGGCGTCCCGCCATAGGCGGCGCGACCATCGATCTGCGAAACGACATGGGCGTTGGCGCGCTCAATACCGCCTACTTTCCAGGTGTCACCCGTCGTGACTTTTGTTGCAATATCGACGCCGGGCGTGACCTGACATGAACCACAGCGCAGATCATCGCCAAACCATCCAACGACGAGGGCTGCATGCTGCAGGTTTGGCGCAACCGCCTTAAGCTCGTTGAGAGACGCAACGAAGTCCGTGCCCATCTGGCCGGTATGGCGGTTCTCGCTGGCGCTTGATCCAAGCCCGAAGTCACGCCGCACTTCGCTCGTGTGATAGGCAAATTCGCCCGCACCTGGAATGATATTGATGGCGCTTAACCGCTCTTCCAGCCGGCCGATGGGGCGTATGACTTCAAATGACAATTGCGGCAGGCGATTACCATAAGGGCCAAGCGGAAGGCGCTCGAACACGACATATGACAGACCACGAAAAGCCGGGACGTCGGGTGTGCCCTGTTTTGCCTGGATCAGGGGATCGGGAGCCTGAGCTTCATCGCCGTGATAAAATCGCAAAACGACCCCTGCCTGATCGAGTGGCTTGCCGTCGGCCCATATACGACCAAGATGTGCGATGCGTCCTTCGCACAAGCCAACGGCAAAATTGCCGAAATAGGCATAGGTCGTTGAAACGGTGCTCGCGCGAGCGGAGCTTGCCGTGCCGCCGCCCTTGCCTCCCCCTCCTCCCGTCGTCTGGCTTTGCGTCTGGCTGGTCGCCACTTCTTCAAACCGCGTCGCCCATATGACCTGGCCGGTGACACGCGCGCGCCCATAGACGAGGGGGATGGATGTTCCTTCGCTCGACGCCTGCACGTTAAGGTCGGTGAGACGCGGGCCGTCAACCTGCCTTGCCCCGCCTGACGATCCACCGCCGGTCAAAGCCTGGTCGATAGCAGCGCCGGCAAGTGACCCGACGAGGCGGCCGGCAAAGGCACCGAAGGGTCCAGCAACAGCGCCGCCAACAGCAGAGCCGGCGGCTGAGAGGAGAAGCGTCGTCATGGCCTCAGCACTCCGGGAAAGGAGAAGACACCGGCGATGCGCCGGCGCCACCACGGGCCGATGGCGGTCTCGACCACCGCAGCACCGTCATAGGCGTGGATCATGCGGTCGGGCGCCGTGACAATCGCCAGATGCTTGGCTGGGAAGGCCAACGCCCAGCGGAACGCCAGGACATCGGCAAGCTGAAACTGATCGCCATCGTGAGGTTCAAGATGACGGGCGGCTGCCTGCAGCAGAATCTCGTCTGGCCGTTCCTCCGCCCATAGCGCGGAATAGGCTGGCGGTTCTTCGCTCGCGCGACCGATAACGGCTTCATAGACGCCTCGCACCAGTCCCAGACAATCGCAGCCGATATGCTTGACACCGGCTTGATGACGGTACGGCGTGCCGAGCCAGCTTCGTGCCTCGGCAATGATGGCGGCAGGATCGATCTTGCTCATATCAGCGCACCGCCATCATTGGTTTCTCCGCTGCGGGCATAGCCTGCGACGAAGTCGTTGCCCGGCAGAAAGGGAAAGCCGCGAAAATTAACGGCATTCGCATAGCGGTTGACGCAGGTCTCAAACCGCTTGTCACAACCAGCCAGCGCATCGAAGCTGTCGCCTTGCGCCGGCATGCGGGCGGGCTGCTCCCAGAGATCGAGAACGCGGCCGAAGCCATCATCCTGATCATTGCGGATTTCGGCGCGACGGGAGATATTTTCGCCGCTCGCCCAGCGCAACGAACCGCGCGCGAGATAGCCTGCGGGCACGCTTGTTGGCCCTGAAACGCGAATGCGTCGTGGGCCCATCACCTCGATGATGCTCCCCTGACCACCAAAACGCGGGTTGCTGCTGTTAACGCCACAGCGAGCATCAGCGAAGTCCGCATCGCAGGTCGACGACACGATGCGCCCGCGCTCCTGATCAAGCGTATGCGACAGGCTACGGATTTCGGCCTTGAAGGCGCTCCCCATACGGGTGATCTCACCGATACTGCCGACTTCCAGCAGAAGCCGTTCGTCCGGCGTTGACCAGTTGACGAGCCACACCTCGACACGCGCGTTATCATAAAGGCCGGCCGCAAGGTCGGCCTCATCAAGAACTGCCGACACGAGCGCACCGGAAATATCTGATGTATCGACCGACAGGCCAAGCGAGGCCGGCATGTCGCTTGCCGTGAAACCCGCCGCCGGCTCATGGCTGGTGCCACCGAAATTCAACGGTTGATCATGATCGGTGAAGCCAAGGATACGGCCATCGCTACGGGCGATCCGCCAGCATCGCGCGAGCGTCGTCGTCTTGCCGGCAAGATGCGCGGCGAGACCGGAAGAGAGTTGTCGCATCACAAAAATCCAATGCTGGCGGAACGGTTCTTTTGGCGATCACACGATAATTTCAACGAGGGGAATTGACGGTATCTGACCGGCCCGAAAGCCGTCGAAATTGATGTTGAGCTGGTCGCTGTCAAAGCGAACGGGAACATCAAACGAGAAACCTGCGCTGACAGTAGCGCCGCTCCCGGGACGGGCGTCCGCCGGGAAAGTGACGATGCCGGTCGCCGGATCGACATCAAAATCCCGCCCGGCAGTTTTTTCGCTGCCATTGATCGCGACGCGGACACTTCCAAGGACGGGCTTACGGATCGGGCGGACGTAAAGCGTTGCGCCAACGCCATATGATTTCTGCAACTGGAAAGCGGCTGTCGTGCCATCGCCCACGCCGATCAACTGATCGAGAGGCGTGACAGCGTGAGCAGGCGCGGCTGATGCGGCGTCTAGCGGATCGCGGAAACGAAAGCCAAAAAGACGCCCGCGCCGCTCCTCGAAGAAACTGACAATCCGCCCAAGATCCTCGAGCGAACGCACACCCGGACCCGCGTCATAGCGGCGGCGCGAATGAGCCCATCGCGCGTTACGCTCTTCGGCGCCGGAGCCTAAAGTGACGATCTCGGTGCGCCGCTCAGGCCCGCCTTTGGCATTGAAGCCGATGGCAAGAGGAAAACGCACTTCGTGAAACGATGGCAGCGCCGGCATGACGAGCGGCTCCTGAGGCAGGGGTCTGGCAATGATGATGTTCAGAGCGAGCGGCGACCGCGACCAACGAGGCGGGCGATGCTGGCGGCTACTTCAGCTTCCGAGCGACGGAAGCCTTCGACATCGGGAGTTTGAATATTGATCGTAATGTTCGCAGCGTCATCGCCGCCGCCAAGACCGCGCACGCCCAGCCGCCCATCGGGGCCACGTCCCAGGGGAAGGATCGCTTCCGCGCCTGCCTCGCCGGCAAGTCCACGTCCGCCACCAAGCGGAAAGAAGGTGGGCGATGAGATCACACCCCCTTGAGCAAACGGTAACAGGGATGCACCCTCTCCCGCGCCGTCGCTGGCGCCGTTCTGCCCGGTTGCCCCTCCTCCGCCGAAAAGGCCGCCAACACCTTTCGTCAGCGATTTAAAGACGTCGCCAAAGCTCTGCTCGAGCGGCTTCAACGCGTTCGATACGGCAAGTCTGGCGAGGCGCTGCGAGATCGAGCCAACAACATCGCCGAGCGATTTACCGCTGACGGCGACATCGGTGAAGGCCCTTGTCAGCGTTCTCGACAGGCCCTTGCCCAGGCTCTCGGCATTCGACACTTCGCGGCGAAAGCCCGACGTATCGAGTGTGAGCGATGTCGGCACAGTCTCAGTTTCGGGATCGGTGGCCATTACGTTTCATCCGGGTAGAGTTTCAACAGGTCACTCAAGCGGGCGCGGCTCAGTGGCCTGGCGCGGCTACCGGTCTGGCCGGCGACGGCGCCAGCGATCTCACGCGGCGTCAGGCGCCAGAAGGCATCGGGCGGCAAATGCCATTGAGCAAAGCCCAGCGCCATCACCTCATCCCATGGGAAGGGGACGCGGGAGGCCGGGAGGGAGCCTCCCGCGCCGGACGAGGGCGGGCCGCAGGCGCCTCCCGCCCGCTCGTCGATGGTGATTGTTCACTGGCATCGTCGGCGCCAAAGGTAACAGCAAGCAACTCGGCAACGATGCGGACATAGCCTGCAGCGCCGCCATCGACCTGCATCTCGCCAACGTCATGGATCGTCAGCGAGTGGCCACCGCCGCGTAATCCCGCAGCGATGATCTTCAGCGCGTCGCTGGCGGCGATCCGCCCCTGTTCGAAGCGCTCGGCAAGTCCCAGCAGATCGGAGGCGCCAAAGGCATTCTCGAGCTCGGCCAGCGCACCAAGGGTGAGGCAGAGCGTATACGGGCGGCCATCGAGCTCGGCCTCGATTTCGCCCCGGCGTCGATTGACCATGGTTCAAACCATGGCTGTGAAGACCAGATATCCAGCGCTTTCAAGCGTCAGATCAAAGGTCATTTCGCGATCGTGGCTACCGGCATATTCAAGGGCCGTCACCTGGAAAGGGCCGTCGATGCTTCCAAATTCAGGAATGACGACACGCCAATTGGCGATGGTCCCGTCGAAGAAAAGGCGGCGCACTTCGGCGTCCGAGCTCTGGTCGCGGAAAATGCCGGCGCCAGACAGGCGCGCGCGCTTGGCTCCGGCGCCGGCAAGCAGCTCACGCCATTGGCCGGTACTTTCGGCAGTCGTGACATCGACGGTCTCGGCACCGAAGGAAATGGTGCGGGTGCGCAGGCCGGCAACAGTGACGAACGACCCCTGGCCGGCGCTGTCGACCTTGAGCAGGAGGTCGCGTCCCTTTTGAGCAGACATGGGTTGAAACTCCTCAGCTGATGGGTTCGCTAATGGCGCGGAACGTGATGGAGGCGCGCGAGGTCAGGGCATCTGCCTCGCGGCGAATGTCGGCGGTATCAAATCTGAACAGGACAAGATGGTGACCGGTGAGTGACAACGACGCCGTCGTGAGGGCGGCGCTGATTGCTTCGGCAAGCACATAGGCTTCGCGCAATCCGGCGCTGCGCGAATAGGCGGAGATGGTGAAAATATGCTCTTTGCCGAAACTCTCACTGCTTGAAAAATCACGCAGCGTGTGCGGGCCGACGATCACATAGGGATAGGGTGGGCGCGCAGGCGGGGCGTCATAGATCCGCTCGCCGCCAAGCAGCGAGCGTAGCGTCGCATTTGCCTTGAGCGTCGCAACGCAGGCCTGCTGCAAGGCAAAGCCGGGTGAAGGAAGCATTGGATTATCCCTCGGAAAGAGAGCATTTACGGTTGGATTTCTTCAACCAGGATGAGCCGGTAGCCTGGTTCGGCGGAGCGGTGGGCGAGGATGCGAAACAAACGATCCCCGCCCAGTCGCAAGCGATGATCGAGCGATACCGCCGGCCCGTTTCGCAAGCGCAGATGGTGGGTGGCACGACTTTCCAGCGCGCCGTCGCTGAACCTCGTCGCGAGGCCAAGCGGCGTCATATCGGCCCATAAGGCGCCAGCCGGAGTAAAGGTGCGTACAACGCCGCCCGCTCCATCGTCGAGATCAGAGGCAGCTTCCAGGACGAAGCGGTGGCGCAGTCTGCCGGGATCGCTCACCACAGCACCCGATAAGGTGCGATCAGGGCGTCGACGACTGGAGGGGTCGGCGCCAGATTGGCGATATCGCTGTCGTGCCGATGCTCAAACCACAGCGCAGCAAGACGAAGGATCGCCTGCTTGAGGGGCGCCGGCACAAGAGCCGCGTCACCATACCCGGCCACGACATCGATCTCGATGCCATTCCCGTTACGGCCCGGCTGCCGGCCGACACCATCGACGATCAGCCTTGGGGGAACATGAGCCTGATCGAGGCGGTATTGCTGCGGTTCAACGATCTGCGCCACGCCCAGCTCATCATAGACACGTATGGCAAGCACGCGTGCGACGGGCGCCAAAGGCAATTCGACAACGCGTCCGAACGGCGAGGCGCGACTGCGCTGCGGCCAGACGTCAAGATAGACACGCCAGTTCTGCGTCACCAGGCGACGGCGCGTCAACGCCTCGACATGGGCACGGGCGGCCGCGATGAAGCTGATCAGGAGCGCATCTTCATCATTGGTCTCAACGCGAAGCTGGGATTTGAGATCGGCAAGAGTAACGGGTTCTTCCCCCGGCGGCACAAGAAGGGCGGACGGCATGGGCGGGTCCCTTGTGGGCAAGAGCTGGAGCAAAGCGGGAGGCGGCAACGCGCCTCCCGCCAGATTGAAGATCAGGTCGTGGCGATCTTGAGGAGCTTGATGGCGTTGAAATCCTGCACGCCGCCGCCGACACGCTTGGTGGTATAGAAGAGGATATAGGGCTTGGCGGAATAGGGGTCGCGCAGGATGCGGGTACCGATGCGATCAACGACCAGGTAGCCGCGGCGGAAATCACCAAAGGCAATCGGCGTGGTGTCGGCGCCGACATCCGGCATGTCTTCTGCTTCGATGACGGGGAAGTTCATCAGGCTCGCAACGCCGCCCGGCTGCGCCGGCGGCTGCCATAGATACTGGCCCTGCGTGTCCTTGAACTTGCGGACCGCTGACTGCGTACGCCGGTTCATGACGAAGCTGGCATTCTGGCGATAGCCAGCGCGCAATGCATAGACGAGATCGACAAGACGGTCGGATGGATTGAGCGTCACGAAATCTGCCGCCGCGCCACTGGTCACGTAACCCAGCCTGCCCCAGCTCCAGCTTGCTTCAGCGACAATCGTCGAGGTGAGAAAACCTCGGGGTTGCGAGGTACCGTTGCCCACAACGAACGCACGTCCTTCCTGTTCCGCAAAAGCCGTTTCAACTTCGTCAGCAATCCAGCGTTCGATGTCGACTGCGCTGTCATCCAGAAGGGCGCCGGTTGCGGCCGGCATGGCGTAAAGCTCGAGCGTGGGGAAATCGAGCGCATTGAGCGTTGGCGTTGTTGTTTGCGGTCGGGCAACCTGTTCGCCCACCCAGCCTACCGCAAAACCGGTCGAGGCGAAGGGTTTGCGGAAGGTGGCGCTCGACACCTGCCGCACGGTTGCAATGCGGCGGATCGGCGAGATCTGCGCCAACCGTGCGCCGATCATGGCATCGACTTCAGGTGTCACGGTATAGCCGCCATCGGGATTGGACTCGATCGACAGTGCCTTTGCTTCAAGGCGACCGAGAGCGCCCGCATCGCCGCGTCGGATATACGCCTGGAACGCACGTCCATGCTCACCAACCAGACGCGGTTCACCACCTTCCAGCTGCGGACGGGCGGCTTTCAGCGCGAGGCTGCGGATCCGCTCATCCTGACGGTTGAGGTGCGCATCGATGCGTTCGAGCTTTTCGTCCAGCAGGACATCGCTCGTGCCACGACGCTCGATTTCATCAAGCCGTTCATCGTTGACTTCTTTAAAATCCTCGAACGTCTTGGCAGCCGGAAAGGCTTTGGTTTCACTGCAGGCATAATTGGTCATGGGCGATCCTTTCGTTCCCAATGAGACGACAAAACAGAGTGCGACGGACAGTGTCAGGCGCCGATGCGGGCGCCTGGAAGCATGGGAAAGGTCACAACCGAGATTTCCCAAAGATCGATACGTTTCAGGCGCCGCAGACGGCGTTGCGGCTCACGCACCGCCTCGGCAGCGCGAAAGCCGATCGACAGGCCGTCGAGGGCGCCAGCACGGATGAGCGCAAATACATCGCGCGCACGCGCAACCTCCGGCAGGAGCTTTCCTGTCACCCGCAGGCCGATGCGGTCTTCCTCCAGCGCGAGCCACACGCCGATCGGCTCAGAGGGATCGTGCTGGTAGAGGCATTTGACGCCACCTGGACCGCGCGATGCGAGGCTCGCTTGAAAGGCGCCTGGCGCAACGATGTCACGCGCCTGGTCGGGGCGATCAAAGAGCGACGCATAGCCGGAAAAGACGCCCTCGGCGGTGATAGCAGGGGGCGGCAGGCGTGGTGTCGACATAGCCATAGATCATCTCCGGAAAATGAATTGGGTTGCGCGCCGGCTCACAACGAGGTGTCTTCCGTTCCGCCGTCAGCACGTTGCAAGCGGCCATAGCCAACGGCTTCGCGCTTTTCGTCATTGGTCAGAAAATCGGCCGCGCCAACGCGTTGCCACAGCGCCTCGCGATCGGCCGACAGGGCGTCGACGGCATCGCTGTCGACATCAAGCCTGACGGTTCCCAGAAGCGGTTGCAGCCAGTGTTCAATGGCGCCGAGCACACGCCCCAGAAGCGGCATCACCGTCTGGCGATAGAAGGCGCGATTGGCCTCGACGTAATTCGAGTATGTCGCGTCTCCCTTGATGCCGAGCAGCTGCGGCGGAACACCAAAAGCCAGCGCCACCTCGCGCGCGGCCGCATTCTTGGCCTCAACAAAATCAAGATCGCGCGGCGACAGCGACAGGGCTTTCCAGTCAAGCCCGCCCTCCAGAAGGAGCGGGCGACCCGCATTGGCTGCTCCGGAAAAGCTGTCGGACAATTCCTCTTTCAAGCGCTCGAATTGTTCACGGCTCAGCGTGGCGCCGGAGCTTGGTGCATAGACGAGAGCGCCTGAAGGCCTTGCCGAATTATCGAGAAGAGCCTTGTTCCACGCAGCCGCCGCGTTGAGCGTATCGAGCGACACGCCGGCCGCCTCCAGAGGCGCCAGGCCATAATGATCATTGACCGGATGGAAAAAGGCGATGTGGAGGATGGGCGACACATCGCCAGCGGGAACCTCCTGGCGGAAGCGCATGGTCTGGCTGCCGACTGTATAATCATAGGCTTCCGGCCACCCGCGCACGCCCGGCACAACCTGCATGCGATCGGGACGAAGCGCAAAAAGCTCGGCTGGCCGTCCATCGACGAACGCGGCCTCGATATAGGCGTTGCCGGCAAGCAGAAGATGGCTGACGACAGCCTCCAGGAAGGCGGCGCGCGACTGGCGCGGATTTGGCCGCTCAAGAAGTGACAGGACCGGATGGGTATCCAGTTCATCGCGCCCGTCGCGTGCCAGCAAGGGAACCGCCGCTACCTGCTCGGCAATGAGCCGGACGCAACGAAAGACAACCGGGTTCTTGGCGTAACCCTCGCGGGCGAGGCTCGCATAATCGCGCGGCAGCCAAACCGCACGACCTGGTTCGCTCATCGCGATCAGCGGGCCGGCAAGCGAGGCCTTGGTCGCAGGCACGCGCTCAGCGCTTGCCCACCGCAGGAAGCGGGGCATATTCCACACCATCGACATGCTCCAGTGGAAAGAGGGTCACAAACTGCGCAAACGCGGCGCTGCATCAGTCGTCAAACGGAGTGCGGTCAGCGCCCAGACGAGAGCGTCCAAGCGATCGGGGCTGCGGCCACCGGAAAGACCATCCACACCAAAATCACACAATTCATCTTCAAGCGCGGGAAAGCAGCCAACGTGACTGATACGCCCTTGCGCATAGAGCGCGGCGATGGGCTCGGCGCGCAGGACCTTGCCGCGCGTCGCGCGCACCGGCGTCACCACCACCTGCGGGTCGACCGCGGCGATGACGGCGGCGACCATATCGCCACCCTGGTTGACTTCCGCCACGAGCGCATCTGCTTCGTGGCGATGATAAAGCGCGACCGCGCGCGCTGCCCACTGGTCGGGGCGGGCGTTACTGATCGTGGCATCGTCAAGCACGTAACCTCTGCCATCAGCCCCCTGTCCCGCCGCGACGATGCCGGTTGCATCGGCGTTGCGGCGTGAGGTGGCCGCCGGGTCGATGGCGATCACAATACGCTTCAAGTGTGGCGCTTCCTGGCGCCGTGCAGCTTCGATGATCTCGCGCGTCCACAACGCGTCCGCACGCTCGGTGATGATGTCGCCGTCAAGCTCCTGACGCCCCAATCTTGTCCCGCCATATTTTCGCTGCATCGCCTCGAGGAACGCCGCTGGCAAATAGGGATTGGCGGCGGTTCCAGCCCTTGTCACCACACAGTCCGGTGCATTTAAGAGCTGCTGCAGGAGTGGCAGCGGGCGAGGTGTCGTCGTCACCAATTGCCGTGGCCGGACGCCGAGGCGCAAAGCAAATTGCAGATTGTCCCAGCACCGCTCCGCGTAGCGCCATTTAGCGACTTCGTCGGCCCAGGCGAGGTCGAATTGCGGCCCTCGCAGGCCATCTGGTTCGTCAGCCGAAAAGACCTGAGCGATCGTTCCGTTTCGCCATTCGAGGCGCCGGCGCGAGGGTAGCCAGCTTGGCCGCTCTCCCGGAGGATAGACAGCGAGCAGGCCCGACACGCCGTCAATCATCACGTCGCGCACATCCGCGTAGGTTTCACCAATGAGTGCAATGCGGGACGGCGGATCAGCGCCCATCACGCGTGACCTGATCCACTCGGCACCGGCGCGCGTCTTGCCGGCGCCACGCCCGCCCATAAACAGCCAGGTTCTCCAGTCCCCCGGCGGCGGCAATTGCTCAGGGCGCGCCCATTCCTTTTCAAACGCAAAGAGCCAGGCGGCTGCTTCGCGATCACTCAGCCCCTTCAGGAAGCGGTCCCTCATCCGTCGCGTCGGCAAGGCGAGATAGGCGGCGCGCAAGCTCTTCATGGATAGACGCCGCATCTCCGCCCATCTCCACATTTGTTGCCGGCGTGAGCTGGCTATCGAGTGCGGCGAGACGCTGCAGCGTTTGGACAAGCACGGTGAGGCTCTTGACATCCCCCTCGGCGGTGCCGGGCGCGGCATTCGCAAAGGCGGTAATCCGCCGCTCAAGCCCGGCGTAAAGGCGCGCCTGCAAGGCCGGACGATGAAAGCAGGCGGCAAGGCCAGGACAAAGACGGTGACAGTCAGCCGGCGCTGATTTCCCTGGCACGGCAGTGATGACATCAGCGCTGACCGCCATTGCCGCCTTGTCTGCTCTGCTCCAACCGGCGCGGCGGGCGTGGCGGGCAATCGTTGTGCGGTGCAGAGAAAACCGGTGCGCCAGAGCAACAAATGTTTCGCCTGATTCGAATGCCTGACGTATCTTCACCCAGTTTTGCGATCCTGCCTGACGGCTGGCCATAAGGCGGCGACCTCGTTGAGGAGCAATGACAGCACACGTGTTCGTCCGCCTCGGGGCGGTCAGGACATCGGTGCAGCGCGCAATTTCGGAATATAGCGAGGATGCCTGAAACCAGCGTTCACGTCAAGAATATATTCCTAGGTATAAATACCTATATCATGAAATCGCTTTTCCTATGACCCGGATTTGGGCGTCATGACAGGATCCCAGGTAATGGCGTGCAGCTCATAATCCTCCACTGCAACATCGCTTTCGCGCGCCGACACACGATTTCTGACCGATATGCCAGCCTCATGGACCGTCTGGCGCGATCCGGACACTAAATGGTGCCACCAGTACAGCGGCCTGCCCTGATCAACGAGAACGTAGGCGCATGTCGGCGGCAGCCAGGGTAATTCGCGCACGCCAGCAGGCGTCAGCTTGACGCAATCGGGCACGCGTTTCGACCGGTTGTCGTAGTCACCGCAACGGCATGCCTTGCAATCGAGAAGATCGCAGGCAACCGACGTCCAGATGATGGTATCTGTTTCCTCGTCAATTATTTTGTTGAGGCAGCAGCGGCCACAGCCATCGCATAGCGATTCCCATTCCTGGGAGGTCATCTCATCAAGTGTTTTTTCTTCCCAGAACGGAGCGGCCATGTGAAACTGTCCCAAACGCGAGCGGCCAGCGATGACTTGTTTTCGCCGTCCTGTCATGCTGAAAGAGCGATCGAGGCAGCGCCTTCCTGCCAGAAACCCGTTCTGTTCGTTGATTTCCGCGATTTCGGTTGATAGGCCATGAAAATTCCAGCTGATCAGGACAACAGGCAGACAGGCGCGCCCGATCCGCAAGCGGCCGTCGACCTCAGGTCTATGGCGCCAAAAACAAAAAAAAGCCGTTGGTCTTTCGGCCTTCTCGAAATCGATTCGATGATCGATGACACGCTCTATCGCTGCGGCGCGGTGCTCAAACAAAGCTATGACGGCTTCACCGTGTTCATGGACAGGTTCGGGGTTGTCGGCGTCAAGCGTATCGCCGTGGAATTTGCTTCGGACGGTCTGACATTTGCTGTCCTTGGCGGCATGCTTCTGCTTGCCTTTGCCAAACCCGCCTTTGAATACGCGAAGGTCGATTGGCGCAGCGCGCAGGATTATGCCATCGTCTTTCTGGATCGCGCCGGTAACGAAATCGGCCAGCGCGGGATCAGGCATACAGAGTCCGTCAGGCTCGAAGATATTCCCGCCTATCTGGTTCAGGCGACTCTGGCGACGGAGGATCGTCGCTTTTTCGAACATTTCGGCATTGACGTTCCTGGCACAGCGCGGGCTATCGTCGAGAACGCGCGCCACGCTGGCATCGTGCAGGGCGGCTCGTCATTGACGCAGCAACTTGCTAAGAATCTATTCCTTTCCAATGAACGCACCATCGAGCGCAAAATCCGTGAGGCGTTTCTGGCGCTATGGCTTGAGGTCAATCTCAGCAAGCGTGAAATCCTCAAGACCTACCTTGATCGCGCTTATATGGGCGGCGGCGCGTTTGGCGTTGAAGCGGCGTCAAACTTTTATTTTGGCAAGTCGGTCCGCGATATCTCCCTGGCGGAGGCGGCCATGCTGGCGGGCCTGTTCAAGGCGCCGAGCCGCTACGCGCCGCACATCAACCTGCCGGCAGCGCGCGGGCGGGCCAATCAGGTGCTGACCAATCTCGTCGAGGCCGGCTACCTCACCGAGGGGCAGGTGTGGGGGGCACGCCGCAATCCGGCGACGCCAGTGGCGCGGCGCAATGACGAGAGCCCGAACTATTTCCTCGATTGGGCTTTTGATGAGGTCAAGCGGCTGGTGCCGCGCGGAGAGCGGACGCTCACGGTCAAGACGACGATCGACGTCAATCTGCAGCGCCGGGCTGATCAGGCGATTGAGGATGCGCTGCGCAAATCCGGCGATGCCTATGACGTCGATCAGGGCGCGCTGGTCAGCCTTGATATCGACGGATCGATACGAGCCATGGTTGGCGGGCGCGATTATGGCTCGTCGCAATTCAACCGGGCGGTCACCGGCCAGCGCCAGACCGGCTCCTCATTCAAGCCTTATGTCTACCTGACCGCATTCATGAATGGTTACTCGCCGAAGACGGCCATCGTCGATGCGCCGATCACGATTGGCAATTGGAGCCCCAAGAATTATTCCGGCGGCTATTCCGGCGCCATGAACCTGACAGAAGCTCTGGTGCGCTCGATCAACACCGTTCCCGTGCGACTGACGGCCGCCATTGGACGAGCGAAAATCATTGAAACGGTGCGGAAGGCCGGTATCGAATCGGAGCTGCCGAACACGCCGTCTCTGCCTCTGGGCGTCGCTGATCTGACAGTAATCGAGATGGCACAGGGCTACGCGCATTTTGCCAGCGGGGGCAAATCGGTGAAAGCGCACGGGATCGTGGAAATTCGCAACCCCAAGGGCGACATCCTTTATCGTACCGACCGCGACGGACCGCCGCAGACCCAGGTTTTTCCGCCCAAGGCGGTTGCTGATCTGGTTGGTGTCATGGTCGAGATCGTCGAGCGCGGCACCGCTACGCGTGCCCAGCTCGATGGCATTCGGGCGGCAGGAAAAACAGGCACGACGAACGCCTACCGTGACGCCTGGTTTGTGGGTTACACGGGTAATTTCACGACAGCAGTATGGTTCGGCAATGATGATTCGACACCCATGAACCGCATGACCGGCGGCACCCTGCCGGCGATGACGTGGCAGGAATTCATGAGCCACGCGCATCGTGGCGTCGAGAGGCGGGCGCTATTTGGCGTAGCCGATGAGCCGCTCACACGGCTGTCGCGCGCCACACTGGCGGGAGGGGTGGACGTCTCCGCGCCGGCAAGCGTCGCGCCATTGCGCTCGCTCGCCTTGTCGAAGCAATCGGCCGAAGTGCTGAAGCGGATCGAGCGGCAATTGCGTTCAGCGCCGCCCCTCACGGTGCCATCGGCTGATCGTCCCGATGCGCGCCTGTCGGCGCTGCCGCAGCAAAATTGAGGACATCAATTTGCGCCGGCCGTTGACCATCATGGTCTCGATGTTCTGCGGCGTCTTGCTCGGCCTGTTGTTGACGCAAGCAGCCCTTGATCGGGAACTGGGTTTCAACAAGCTGCGCTTTGGACCGTGGATCGGCAATCCCCGCCTCGGGGGCATATTTGCCGACCCCTACAGCAAGGCGATGCTGGCACGCTCCGGTGAACTGCCTTTGGGTGGTGGCGAGGGGCTGACACTCGTTGCGGAACGCGACAGCGCAGGAAACGCTCTTTCAGCTCATTGCACCTATACGATCGCCGGTGACGTGCCTCCGGCCCGCTATTGGACGCTTGCCGTGTCGTACCGCGATGGCCGGTTGATCGATAATCCGTCTCAGCGCTTCGGCTTTACGTCGAGCGAGATCGTTCGCGGCGCCGATGGCAAGATCAATCTGGTTGCCTCGTCGCTGCCGCGCGCGGGCAATTGGATCCCACTGGCAGGAGCCGAACCGTTACGGCTGACGCTGCGATTATATGACACGCCGCTTGCCAATGAATCAGGTGGTGTACAGCCCATCTGGCCGGTCATTACGCGTCTGCAATGTCCATGACCGCGCTTTACCGCTCAGGCGTCTTGATTATCATAGCGTTTCTGCTCGCAGCGCTCACTCATGTCAGCGCGATCTTGCTGGTGCCGTCTCTCACCCCGATCGATAGCTGGACGAAACTTGCCAAGCTCGGCGATGTTGGAACATTCGCGCTCGTGACGACAACCGATGGTGTTTCGGATCTGGTGCCGCGCAATGACCCGATGACGATCATCGCCATCTGCCGCTATGATCTCGACGAAAGCGGGCCGGTGCGGATCAGCGGCAGGCTCAGCCTCCCCTATTGGGGATTTTTCGCTCATGACCGGCGCGGCATGGTCTATTACGCGATCAACAATCGCGCATTCGGGGAACGACCGCTTTCGCTGCGCGTGATGACTGGCGATGATGTGGTGCGCTTTCGCGCTGATCTGCCGGAGGATGCCGAACAGGAATTGCTGGTCGCATCGCCTGATGCGCGCGGCTTTGTCCTCATTCGCGCCCTGGTGCCATTTCCCGGCTCACGGCTGCGCGTGGAGGCTGAGCTGAAACAGCTCGAATGCCGGTCAGGACAATAGTCCGCGCCTATTTGGTGATCAGCGGCGGCAGACGTTTGCGCTCGCGGCGCTCGCCAGGGGCGGAGCGCTCATCCGAGGTTGCGCCAATGGCAGGAAGGCAGGCCGTAATTTCCCATGAGAGAGCATCAATCGCCGCTTCCGCCTCAACTGCCCGCGTCGACGGTGTTTCAACGATCAGGCGACCCAGCACGTAGCGATAGGCTTGATCGCGCAGGCCAAGTGCCTGGCAGACACTGCGGATGACACCGGTATTCTCGTCGACGCGCCGCTCGGCCGCCGCGCTCAATTCAGCGTCCGCATTCAGCGATCGGGCCGCCGCGATCCGCGCCCCGTCCGCCTTGCCAACCCTGGTGGCAATCAGGCGAAAGGCCGGCATGCGCTTGGCGTCGTATTGCGCCTGCTCGATGAGCCTTGCGTAGCGGGTTTCGTGCGAAGCGACGGGAAGCGTGAACAAGGCGGAATAATAGGCCTTGGGGTAATTTGCATACCAGCCATCGGGAAGGGCCCGCCACCAGGCGAACTGGTAAATGGCATTGCCGGGCACATCGCGGTCAGGCGGGCGCGCGAGATCCCAACCGACATTGCGCAGTTCGCGCTCCTCATCGGTCATTGGCAAAGGAGAAGGGGGAACTTTTCCAGCCACAACCGAAAACGGGCCGGAGACATTGGTAATGGTCGAGGCAAAGATACCGCTATCGCGCCGTCCCAGATCGCCAACCGGCGCGGCACAGCCTGCCATGGTGAGCGCGGCGGCCAGCGCCGCACCTCGGTAGGCGCGCCTGCCGATCACGACACGTTGCGGCGGCGGCGACGGGAGGGCGTCTTGCCGCGGCCAGCGAGCCTCTTTGATGCCGGCAAAGCATGGTCATCCTGATGGCGCTCATAGCGCACACCAAGGAACAGCAAAATACGCGCCGGTCCCGCCGCAACCGTTCGCGGCTGACGTCTGATTGCTCGCCATCGTTCCAGATCAATGATCTCAGCCATCGAGATATCCCCACTCTCACCCACGAATCACTGCCACTGCGGCACAGAATTGGTCCCGCGCCTTCATTAACAATTGACCTGGGTTAAGACTTCGCTAACGGCTCATGGTCAAAGTGAGAGAAATTTTTTACCACATCAGCCGCCAGAGGTTCCCATGACCGCGTTACCGCCAGCTCCCGAACGCCGTGATGACAGCCTGATTGCGAGCGAAAGAGCGCTGTCGATTGTCTTTGGGCTGGTGGACATGTTTGTCAGGGGCGAAGGCCGCCATCGCGCCAATGAGCTGGCGCAATTCGAAGCATTAATGTTGCATTTTCTTACCAAGATCGACCCGTTTTCGCGAGCCGTCGTTGCCCAGAAGCTGGCACCCTGCGCCTCTTTGCCGACAAGCATTCTCGAACTGCTTGCCTTCGACAGGGATGAAGTGGCCGAACCCATTCTGATGTCCGCGCCCCTGCTGCCACCACAAGTTATCGAGGCGATCTTGCAAACCGGGAGCGCAGCCCTGCGGGCGTGCCTCGAGAGGCGCCATACACAAACGGAAACGAAAACCACTGCGGCGCGCGCCTTGTCCGAACCATCCGTGCCGATGGCTGAAGCGTCCTCGCCTGCGATCACACAAGAGCCGGAGGCGAAACGTCCAACCCATGGTGGTCTTGCCTCGTCGTCGCAGGCCTTTTTTGATGCCTCACCGATCGACAGGCAGGCAACGCTGCAGCATCTGAGCGAAGTAAGTGAAGGCGAAGTACCCGCGCCGATCAGCCGAGATAAGCTTGAGACGCTGCTGCGGTTGCTCACGTTGCGCGATCATGACGGGGTGGCGCAGATCCTTACCGACGTTCTGTTGCTCCCGCTCCCCCTCACCCGGCGAATGATCGATGATCCGCACGGCGAAGCGCTCGTCATTGCTGGCCGTGTGATGGGTCTTGAGGAAGCGCAATTCCTGCGCCTGGTGCTGCTGGCAAATCCGCAGGTTGGCCGGGTCGTCGATCGCGTCTATCGCCTGCGCGCCCTTTACCGGCAGGTCAGCCCACAGGCAGCCGTCAAACTGGTCACGATCTGGCGGGGTTCAAAATCCGGCCAGCCACGCTTTGTCGCTTTCGACAATCGCCGCGGGACAAGCATCCGACAAGCCCAATCGACTCCGGCAGCGACCAACGAGCTCGGCGCGTTCAATCGATTGTCAGGACGTCAGTAAATCGCCGAGAAAGTGACGTCCGTCACGATCTTCCACTCCGACGATCCAGATATCACTGTCGAAACCGATTTCTCGAGTGAGGCGCTCATCCACATCGGAGGCGGGCATTGCCGCGCCGCTCCACAGCGGTGACCACCGCCGCTCACCTGAACCCTCGTCATATGCTGATTGTGGCGCCGGCACGAAAAGGAGGCTCAGCCGATCCGCGCGGTCCACCCGGATGAAGATCGAACCTGCTTCAATGGCTCCCTTGCGGGCAACGACAGCAAACCCTCCTGCTGCCGCGACACGACGCAGATAGGCATGCACCCATAGTTCGGACGTAACGCGCATCAGCTCGTATAAAGGTTCCTGTTCAGCCCGTCACAAGCGCGATCAGCGCAGAGGGCCGCCGATTTTGGACAGTTCCCGCAACAGCGGTTGATCGATATCGCCGCTCACCTTGATTGCGCGATCACGCTGGAATTTCTCAACCGCCGTCCGGGTGTCTTGCGACATCTTGCCGTTGACGCGGCCCTGGTAATAGGCCATGTCGCCAAGGCGCTTCTGGACTGCTGTAATTGTCGGCGCATCGATACGTGTATCCAAAGTCGACTGCGTTGGCACGCGTGGCTCGCGCTGCAGCCGCTGCAACAGGGCCGGGGTCGCTTTTCCGGTGACAGGCAAGCCCGCGCGCTGCTGATAATCGCGGATCGCCGCCTCGGTCCGCACGCCGATGACACCATCGATTGCCCCGCCATACATCCCGATGCGCGCAAGCTCTGACTGAACGGCGGAATAGCGGGACCGCACGTCGCTCGTCTTTTCTGCCGCCGCCGACACGGGGTGCCGCCCTGCGGGATCAAGCCCCGCGAGCGCATTGATGACATCGTCGATATCGCCTTCCCTGACCTGTGTTGCGGGGCGCGCTTTCTGGCTTTCAACGCCAGCGAAGAGAGGGCGTGGATGGGCTTTTCCCTGCGACAGAAAATTACTGCCCGCGACGATGCCGGCCCAGCCGAATGCCAGCATGAATATGCTTGCCAGCTTGTGGCTGAGAGCAAGACGGGCACCTTCCCTTGCCAGGCGCCAACAGATGGCGGCTCCGCCAGCGATGATATCCATCGCAGCGCGCCGCCTGGGCGGAGCCGGCAGGCGTGGCGATTTTCGCGGCAGGGCGATGATCGGCTGGTCGAGGACGAACTCGAAATCACGCAACTGACTGTCTCCTCGTCGATTGCTCACCATCATCCTTGGGCGAGGTTGGCTGCAAGCGTCTGATCGTTGACCCTGAGGCATCCGCATCAATCGGCAACCGCACGGTTACGCTTGTGCCAACGCCCAGTTTCGATCGGATATTGAGCGAACCGCCGTGAAGTTCGGCTAGACCTTTGACAACCGACAATCCCAGACCGGTTCCCTCATAGCGACGATCATAGCTTGATTGCGCTTGCACAAAGGGGGTTGCCAGCGTCGGCAGATCCCGCTCATGAATGCCGACGCCTGTGTCGCGCACGGTAAGGAACGCGTTTCGCGCATCGAATGCCAGCGTGACCGAAACGTCGCCGCTTTTATCCGTGAACTTGAGCGCGTTCGACAGGAGGTTGAGCAGGATCTGCTTGCAGGCACGAGGATCAGCGACGAGCTCCCTGCCTGCAAGCGGCACGTCGCAGGTCAGTTTCACGTCGGCCTTCTCGGCCATGGGTGCCATCATGGCGACCGTTCGTTTCACCAGAGCCCCGACATCGAACGGCTCAGGGGTGATGGTGAATGACCCCGCTTCAAGCTTTGACATATCAAGAATACCGTTCACGACGTCGAGCAGATGACGCCCGGATTCATTGATCAGAACCGCATATTCGACAACGCGCTCAGGTGGCAGTTTGATGGGCATTTCCATCGACAGCATCTCGGAGAAGCCGATAATGGCATTCAGCGGCGTGCGCAGCTCATGACTGATGTTGGCGAGAAAGCGTGTCTTGGCATCACTCGCCTTCTCGGTCAGCTCGTTGGCCAGACGCAAGGCTTCCTGCTGGCGGCGATGAGCCTCGATGTCGCGCGTCACGGCAACAAGCTCGACCGCGTCATCGGCGGCATTTTCGTTGAAACGCCGACAACGCATTTCAACCCAGCGCCATTGTGGCACGGCCTCGTCCATGATCGTCTTGCGGATCCGGAACTCGACAGTGGCAGTCGTTCCGAGTTCAGCGGCATCGGCAAAAACCGTCAGATAGGCCGGGCGATCGCCGACATGGACGAGGGAGAAAAGACCGTTATCAAGCAAGTCTGATGACGCGATCCCGAAGAGGTCGCGCGCTGCCGGCGAGGCGAACAGCACGTTACCCGAGCGGGTATGGCGCGTGATAAGATCGGTCGCGTTGTCGGCCAAAAGCCGGTAGCGCGCGTCTTCCTCGCTCTGCATTTTGGCCGCCTGGCGATTGGCGCTATCCAGACCCGCCGCAACCGTTACCGCGTAGACGATACAAATGATGGCGGAGTTAGCCAGCGCGATGGTCCACAAAAGCGTCGGCGAGGAAATCACCGGAGGCACGCCCCAAACTTGCCCGACAGCGACGATCGCCAAAGCCATGATGACGTGAACGGCCGCGCTCAGCAGCGAATTGCGCCGGCCGGTCGACGCGGCATACAGCAGCACGGGAATAAACCAGCAGACGACGCTCGATGCCAGACCACCGCACATCCATACGGCAACGGCCACCAGCGTGGTGAAATTGGCAACGGAAAACGCTTCGGCCCGCTCCAGCCGCCCGCCACGGGACAATCCAACCGACAGCAGCAAGGGCGTCGCGAGCCAGGCGAAGGCAACGGCTTCACTGGAAGAGGGAGCACCTACAATTGCAAGATATAAGGGAATTGCCAGAATGCCGATCAATCCACCGCTTAAATGGGCGGTCAAAAAGGCACGATGGCGGAAATACGAGACAGCATCGCTGGCGCTTTCGTGCACCAGATGATCCAGGACAGAACCGATGGGCATCAAAGCCTTCAACACTCACACGCCTCCGCCAGCTCAAGGGCCGACTGTGATTGATCGTGGGCAATCCTCGCGGAGTTCCTTTAAGAGACACCTAAAAGTTTCGCGATGGCCACCCGACGGCGTCGAGAACTCTTGGACGTGCTCAACATTTCGTAAAAAGCCGCAGAACGGGAAGAGAAATGCCCGATCGATAAAATTTTAGAAAATTGCGACACCGCAGCGAAATCTCTGCCTGCTAATCGTTGCTCAGACGAGCCAGGAAAAAGGTTCGCATATACAACTGACATGAACGTCAAAACTGTCGAAACGGGGCAAGCACCATGGGTTTTTTAATTAAAGCGGCCTTCTGGCTATCCGTTGTTGTGGTTCTTCTGCCAGCGCCTGAAGGCAGCGAGGGCGGCACCCGTATGATCGGCACCACCGAGGCCGTCAGCCTCCTATCGGCAGCGCTGAATGATGCGCGTGGCTTTTGCCAGCGCAATCCAGAGGCATGCGTCACCGGCACGCAGGCCGCCCAAACATTCGGCCAGAAGGCACAATATGCGAGCCGCCTGCTTCATGATTTCATTTCTGATCGTGTCGATACCGGCGTGACCAGCGCTTCAACACCGACGCCGTCGGCTCATTCCAAAGGTCGCGCACCCGGCGGCAGCATCGATACGCTCTCGCCCGCCGATCTCGAGCCGACCTGGCGCTCGCCTGACATTCGCCAGGCGAGCCTCAAGCGGAGCTGAGAGAGCCAGCGAAGCGGAGACCGGCAATTTCCAGCCGGAAGGCAGTCTGCTATGGTCTGTCGTCATGAACACCAGTTTTGCAGATATCAAGGAAACGCTCGCACTCATTGATGATTGGGAAGAGCGGTACCGTTTCATTATCGACCTTGGCCGTGAACTTCCCCCGCTTCCCGAGGATCGGCGGACAGATGCCTACAAGGTGCGTGGCTGCGCCAGCCAGGTGTGGCTTGTCCCAGAATGGCGCTCGAGCAGCGAGGGCCCGCGTTTTTCCTACCAGGGTGATAGCGATGCGCATATCGTGCGCGGGCTGGTGGCGATTGTGCTTGCGCTTTATGACGGTCGCACCCGCGAGGCGGTTCTCCACGTTGATGCGAAGGCGGAATTTGATGACCTGGGATTATCCCAACACCTGACCGCGCAACGTGCCAACGGTCTGTTCTCGATGGTGGAGCGCATCAAGGCTGATGCGCAGGCTGCGCTGGCAGTTTGAGATGATGTCGCCAGGTGATCATCTGCACGCATTGTGGACGGGGCTTGGCGGCGATGGCGCAGCGCTCGCAGGAATTCAACTCAGCGGAGCGGATCCGGTCTTGCCATCGTCGTTTCGTGTCGGCATGGCGGCCCAATTGTCGATTGTCGCTGCAGCCACCGCTGCGCGCGAACTGGGGCGGCGGCGGCTCGGTATTCATCAGGAACTGAGCGTTGATGCGCTTGCCGCAGCGATCGAATGCCGCAGCGAGCGATTGCTGCGTATCAACGGCAAACAGCCCAGCGAATTATGGGACGCCATTGCCGGCATCTATCCCTGCCGACACGGGCGCCATGTCCGCCTTCATACCAACTTCGCCCATCATCGCGCCGGCATCATCCGGTTGCTGGGTTGCCGGGACACCAAGTCCGCTGTTGCCGAAGCTCTTGTCGATTGGGAGGGTGAAGCCTTCGAGAGTGCCGCCACCGCCGCAGGAATGGTTGTGTCCTATGTACGCACGTTCGAGGAATGGGATCGCCACCCACAGCGTGCAGCCATTGCCGCGCAGCCCCTGGTTCATTTGACAAAGATCGGCGAAGCGCCAGGACCACGATCAGTCAGCGGGGAGCGGCCCATCGACGATCTGCGTGTTCTCGAAATGACCCGTATCATCGCCGCCCCCGTCGCCGGCCGCGTTCTGGCAGCCCATGGCGCTGATGTCTTACGGGTGATTGCGCCCGAGCTCCCGACCATCGAAGCGCTTGATATCGACAGCGGCCGCGGCAAGCGCTCGGCCTTCCTGAATATCGCGCAGCCAGCCGACACGACAACTTTTACCACACTGTTGCAGAAGGCCGACATATTCCTGCAAAGCTATCGTCCAGGCATCTTGGAGCGCCTTGGCTACGGCGCGGACCACCTCGCAAGCCTGCGACCCGGCCTGATCATCGCGCGGTTGTCAGCCTATGGCCGCCAGGGGCCATGGGCCGGAAAGCGCGGCTTCGATAGCCTCGTCCAGGCGGCAACGGGTTTCAATCTCGCTGAAGCAAATGCCGCTGGCGAACAGGCGCCGCGGCCGCTGCCCATGCAGATCCTCGATCACGCCTCAGGATATCTGCTCGCCTTCGGCGCGCTGATGGCGCGCTTGCGCCAGCTTGATGAAGGGGGCACGTGGCAGGTTGACGTGTCATTGGCGCGCACCGGCAATTGGCTGCGTGATCTCGGGCAGATTGATGACGGCTTTGCGGCGCCAGAGCCCTCTGACGCAGTGTTGGCAACATTGTGCGATCAAGCCCCGTCTGGCTACGGCATGCTGACATTTCCCCGGCATGCCGCCAGGCTCACTCACACGCCGGCGCGATGGGTGCGACCATCGGTCCCGTTTGGTAGCAATCAGCCGCACTGGGTCAGTGCGGATGAGACGCCCGATCGCGCCAGGCTTTGATACGCCCGCCGGCTGTGGTTGCTGGAACCATGCGCATGCCATAATGGTCAGCAAGGCGCGTTAAAGCCAAACCAAGAACGATGCGTCCACTGCGCGCCGGCCAACTCCTTTCGCGCTCGACTGTTTCCATCGGTTTCAGAAAACAACAGATATCGAGAAGAATGCCGGACAGCTCCGGGCCGACAGCCGCAAGGGCGCGGTTGCTGCGCTCGCGCGCGGCGATGGTGGCATCGGTGAACGCTCCCGCGTCCGCACCCCGGCGACCGCTGGCGACGGATGCATCCCAATTTGCGGTGGTCCGTGCCATCAACTGGCCGCGCGTGACATCGGCGCGCAGTTTTTCTCCCGCCGCGAACTGCATGTCATCGATCAACGGACTGCCATCCTTGTTGCGTCGCGATCGCAACCATGACAACGGGCTTTCGGCTGCATCACGCCACAAGCGATGCGTTACACGGTTTTCATCCTCGACCGCCTCACGCCGCATCTCGCCATGCTGCGCGCGAAAGCCAAGATCGCTTTGCTCGTGGCGCGCCAGCCATGCAGCGCCGACGGTCGTCAGGACATGGAGCGGCGCGACGTCGACAGCGATCAGATCGCGCTCGAGAAGATCAACCGCCAGCTCGCGTGGCAGCGACATCATCGCCTCTCCGGCGACAGATATCAGGACGGCCTTGTCACTATCTTCCAGGACAAGGCCTTTGGCCGAACCCTTGTGCAGAAGTTTGAGAATAGCGGCCTGGCGCCGCACTGCCCGGGTGACAGGGGAAATGAGCATGATCATATCCCTCCCCGCTCGCATTTCAGGCTTTCCTCAAGACGGGCCAGAAATTGATCAAAGGCTGGATCATCACGCCCATCTTCAATGACGCGCAGCGCCAGCTTCACGCTGGACCGATCACGATCCAGCACAAGCGCTATCTGGGCAGGGCTCAGACCGAGCGCGACATGAGCAAGATACATCACGATCTGGCGGACACGCACCACGCTGGGCGAGCCGCGCCGGTATTTGCTCACCGCGTCCGCATTGACTGCAAAGATAGTTGCTATTCGCCCGATAAGGCCAGACAGCCTCAGGCTTTGTGAACGCGGCCATCCAGGCGCCATCTCGTGCTCCCGCGACGCACAATTCATCTGCTCCATTCCATCCTCCCGTACTAGGAATATAACCCTATCAAGAGTAAGGCGTGTTTACGGCACGGGAAGAGCGAAGACGTTTTCTTTTTATCTTCAAAATCTGTATCGTTTCCATGCCTTTGATTTATATATATCTTTTGTGCACAATCTTTTTATGAACGGGGAGGAAAGCGAATATAAAATCAGTGTTAGGAATTGTTTCATAATGTGGATATGACCCATCCTCCCGGCACCGCCCCCTCTTATCCCCATGCCCTGCAAGAATTTCGCCACGGTCGCATGCGTGCCCTGCGAGAGGCGGATCATTCGCTCGCGCACGCCCCGATTGGCCAGCAACGACACGACATGGTGCTGGCCGGGCTCTCCCTGGTGCAATTACGTGCGATTCGGATCAGGCTCACCCGCGCCGCGCGCGCTGAGGCAAGCCGGGGCAAGATCGACCATCGAAGCTATGATCTGGCCCGTCATGCCCGGCTTATCCAGCAGGTGCGACAGGTGATGGATGAAATATCCCTGCGCGAGAAATGACACGCCGCGTCACCGCTCTCGCACGGCGCTGGACTTCGATGGCATAAAAAAGGGGCTGCCGAAACAACCCCTTGTCAATCTTCGTCTGACCAAGAAGCGGTCAGCGCGAGCGTTTACGGCGCTGCTGGCCAAGGCCCATTTTCTTCGCCAGCTGCGAGCGCGCCTGAGCATAGTTTGGCGCCACCATCGGGTAATCGCTCGGCAGCCCCCACTTCTCGCGATATTGTTCCGGCGAGAGATTATAGTGAGTGCGCAGATGGCGCTTCAACGATTTGAATTTCTTCCCGTCTTCCAGGCAGATGATGTAATCGGCGGTGATTGATTTCTTCAACGAAACCGCCGGCTTCAGCGGCTCCGTCGACACAGGCGATTCGCCGGTCGTCGTGCGCCGAAGGGCCGCATACACATCGCCGATCAGCCCGGTAAGGTCGGATGGCGACAGCGGATTCTTGCTTACATAAGCAGAAACAATATCCGCCGCGAGTTCAATCAATGTTTCATTCGAGGTTGCTTCAGTCATAATTTCCGTTCTTTTCGTTCAAAGTTACATGGTTTGATTCGAAATTTGGCCTACTCACATTCAAGCAAAAAATTACCTGACATGTCCTGCGCAGATCACCGATCGCGAACGCACTCCAAATATCTCAGTAGTGTCAGATACACCAAGAAATCATGAGGTTCAAGTACAACCACGCTAATACAGCGTTGCATTTTTCATCCTCGAACAGGTCACGAGAGCACGTTACTTTCGAAATGGCATGAAATTGCGTATTTTTGTCCATGAACTGAACTCATACTTGGCCGTTGCGAATAATCGGTGGACAGCTGATCCGCGCGCCGGCATGGCGTATTGTGCACGAAACGGTGAAGCGGCGGGGAGGTTGTCGTCTCCGGTTCCGCCGCTTACATTCCGGTGGCTCGGTCAAAAGGGGGCATAAATGATGACGACGAAAACCTTGATCAGAAAAAGCGACAGCGAATGGCGGGCGCAACTGACGCCCTCTCAATATGAAATCACGCGCATGCATGGCACGGAGCGCCCCTTCACCGGCCCCTATTGGGACGAGAAGAAGGCCGGCACCTATGCCTGCGTCTGCTGCAACGAGGCGCTTTTTGATTCGGCGACAAAGTTCGATTCGGGCACCGGCTGGCCAAGCTATTGGCAGCCGGTTGAAACCGGAGCGATCCGGGAATTTTCGGATAATTCCTGGCTGATGCGGCGCACCGAGGTGCGTTGTGCAGCGTGCGATGCCCATCTCGGCCATGTGTTCCCGGATGGTCCGAAGCCGACCGGCCTTCGCTATTGCATTAACGGTACCGCGTTGACGTTTGCGCCGCGCGAGGGGAGTAAAACGTGAGCGCAGACGGCGGCGGGAATTTGTTGCCGCCGCGCGCCGCCAAACGGCCGGTGCGTCGAACCATTCACGGCGTCGAGCTGACAGACGACTACGCATGGCTGCGCGCCGAGAATTGGCGCGACGTGATGCGTACGCCGCGCCGTTTGTCGGCCGAGATCAGCAGCCATCTCAAGGCTGAAAATGCCTATACGAAGAACCATATCAAGCCGCTCGACGGGTTGCGGCGCCGCCTCTATGGCGAAATGCGGGGACGGATCAGGGAAGATGATTCGTCCGTGCCACTGCCTGACGGTCCCTGGCTCTATTATCAGCGCTATCGCGAAGGCGGCGAGCACAAGCTGATCTGCAGGCGGGCTCATGACGAGGGCACGGAAATCATCCTGCTCGACTGCGACGCGATCGCAGCCAAGACACCCTATTTCGATCTGACCGGAACATCACGCAGCCGCGACCATCGCTTTCTGGCGTGGGGGAGTGATGACAAGGGATCGGAATTATCCACCATCCGCATTCGCGATCTGGCAAGTGGACACGACCTCGACGACGCCATTCCGGAGACATCAGGGGATGCGGTGTGGACGGCCGATGGCAGCGCTTTCTATTACGTCAAGCTCGATGCTGAATTGCGCCCCAGGCAGGTTTTTCGCCATAGGCTCGGCACGCCTGTATCAAGCGATACGCTCATTCACGAAGAACAGGATAGCGGACTTTTTGTCACCATCAACGAGACGCAATCAGGCGCCTTCGGCACCATCGATATTCATGATCAGGTGACGAGCGAAGTCTATCTGCTCGATCTCAGCGATCATCAGGCAGACAAGCGGCTGATTGCGCCGCGGCGCCGTGATGTCGCCTACAGCGTCGAGCATCATGGCGAGCGGCTGATCATCTGCACCAATCGCGACGAGGCCATCGACTTCAAACTGGTCGAGGCCCCGCTCGCCGATCCGTCACCTGACAATTGGCGGGAACTGGTTGCCCATCGCCCCGGCTGCTACATTCTGGCGCATACGGCCTATCGTGATTTCCTGGTGCGGCTGGAGCGCGAGGACGGCTTGCCGCGGATCGTGGTGCGCCATTGGGGCAGCGGCGAGGAACACAGTCTCAGCTTTGACGAGGAAGCCTATTCTCTCCTCTATCAGCCTGGATACGAGTTTGCGACGACATCGTTGCGGTTCGTCTATTCCTCATTGACGACGCCTGCTGAAACCTTCGACTATGACATGGCAAGCCGGAAGCGGATTTTCCGCAAGCGCCAGGATGTGCCCTCGGGCCATGATCCCCGGCACTATGTGACGCGCCGCCTGCAGGCGTCAGCCCATGACGGTGAAAGAGTCCCGGTCTCACTGCTCATGCGCGCCGATACCAAACTGGACGGGTCGTCGCCCGTGCTTCTCTATGGCTACGGGTCGTATGGTCATGCGCTTGGCTCAAGCTTCCGCCCCAGCATCCTGTCGCTGGTTGATCGTGGCATGATCTATGCCATCGCCCATATCCGGGGCGGCACCGAAAAAGGCCGGCGCTGGTATCTTGATGGCAAGCTGAAAAAGAAGACGAACACCTTCAAGGATTTCATATCGGCTGGCGAAGCACTGATTGCCGAAGGCTACACCTCGAAGGGCCGGATCGTCGGCCATGGCGGTTCAGCCGGCGGCATGCTGATGGGAGCCGTCGTCAATATGCGGCCCGACCTTTTCGCCGCCATCATCGCCGAAGTGCCGTTCGTCGATGTCATCAATACGATGCTCGATCCGACCCTGCCGCTGACGCCACCCGAATGGCCTGAATGGGGTAATCCCATTGATGATCCGGAGGCCCTGCGCGCCATGCTGGCGTATTCGCCCTATGACAATGTGCGCGCTCAGCCTTATCCGGCTATTCTTGCCATGGGCGGATTGACCGATCCGCGGGTCACCTATTGGGAACCGACGAAGTGGGTGGCGCGGCTGCGGGAGCATACCACCGGCACCGCCCCCATCCTGCTTGATATCAACATGACAGCAGGACACGCCGGTGCCTCGGGAAGGCTCTCCGGTCTGAAGGAGATCGCCAAGGTGTATGCTTTCGCGCTTGCCTGCGCCGGGCTTGCCAGCAAACGGATACGTCGGCCAGCGACGACAGCAGCTGCGGCATGAAAGATCAACGCTTTACGCCGCAGCGCTCGCTGCTGGTGATGATTGATATGCAGCAACGCCTGATGCCGGCTATCGAACACGGGCAGCGGCTTGTCGATCAGGCGTGCCGGCTGATGAAGGCAGCGCAATTGCTGGACATACCGGTCATCCTGGTTGAGGAAAATCCCGCAGGACTTGGCGCCACCGAAGAGCGCATCCGGCGGGCGGCGCCACAAGCGCCCGTCATCGTCAAAATGGCGTTTGGCGCGGGCGATGAAGCGGCGGTTCTTGAGGAATTCGAGAAGAGACGGGCGGCTGGACGCGACCAGCTCGTGCTGGCTGGGGCTGAAGCGCATGTCTGCGTCCTGCAAAGTGCCCTTGGACTTGCCGCGCGCGGTTATCATGTCGGTGTTGTGAGCGATTGCATCGGCTCGCGTCGGGCCCATGACCGTGAGGTGGCCATCGCGCGCATGACCGGCGCAGGGGTGAGCGTGCTTACCAGGGAAATGATCGTTTTTGAATGGCTGGCAAGTGCGGCTCACCCCCAGTTCAAGGCGATCCTCGATACGGTTCGTTGAATCGGCGAGAGGCTGCCTGAATCACTGCTTTTCCCATCATCCCGTTGCAATATATGAATTATTCATTTGAACAAAATGCCCTGCTGAACATAATAAGGGCTAGCGAAACGCCGTCCCGATAGGCTAAGGTTTAGCCATTCGCACTCAGTGCCGCACTGCCTTAGCCGATCATGAAAGGGTCCGCTCATGTCTTTCGAACTGCCCCCGCTTCCCTACGCCTATGATGCCCTGCAGCCTTATATGTCGAAGGAAACGCTCGAGTTTCATCACGACAAGCACCACATGGCCTATGTCACCAACGGCAATAACCTCGCCAAGGGGAGCGAATTTGAGGGCAAGCCGCTCGAATGGGTGGTGCAGAATTCCTTCGGCAAGAACGCCGGCCTCTTCAACAACGCCGGTCAGCATTACAACCACGTCCATTTCTGGCAGTGGATGAAGCCCAATGGCGGTGGCGACAAGCTGCCGGGCAAGCTTGAAAAGCACATCGTTAGCGACCTCGGCTCGGTTGCCAAGATGAAGGAAGATTTCATCCAGGCCGGGACCACGCAGTTCGGTTCGGGCTGGTGCTGGCTTGCGGTCAAGGATGGCAAGATCATCGTGACCAAGACCGCAAATGGCGAAAGCCCGCTGGTGCACGGCGCCCAGCCGATCCTCGGCTGCGATGTATGGGAGCATTCGTACTATATCGACTACCGCAACCGGCGCCCTGATTACCTGAAAGCCTTTGTCGAGCACATGGTGAATTGGGATTACGTTGAGATGATGTATGGCAAGGCGATTGGCTGATTTTTGCCATTTTGCCACTTTAGGTAAATAAGTGCTGGTCGGTTCAGGAATGTGGTTCTCGACCAGCACATAACAGGGCGGGGTTGGCTGGAAAGCGGCGGGAGCGATTGGCGATGCAAAATGATCGGGTCCTCAGGGATTGTATTGTCGGGGTTGAACGAGCGCTGTCCAGCACGCAGTTGATAGCGATAGCCGCCCGAGCCGTCGCGTCTGGCACGTTGCTGATGGTGGCAGCAGCCAACCCTGTTTTTGCCCAGACGGTCCCGGCGCCGACGGTCCTGGCTCCGACGGTCCTGGCTCCGGCGGTCCCGCAGGTGGCAACGCCTGCTCCACCAACGCCGCCATCGCCGCCGAAGGCGAGGGCAAAAGCGAAAACTGAACCGAATGCGCAGGCGGGCACGTCGGCGGTGCCAGGCGCGCCTCCTGCCGCTCGCAACCAGAACGCTGCAAAGGTAAATGGCAGCGCTGCAAAGGCAGGCGGTGGTGGGCTCAACCTCGATCTGAGGGCGCAGGAACCGGAGAAGAAGCCGGCACAAAAGGGCGTGGCGGACAGCCCTGGCACCTTTGCGGCCAGCGGACCTTATGCGTCACAGGCGCTGATCAATCGCGTGACGGGCAAAATCAAGCAGGGTGAATTGCCAAAAGCGCCGATCAGCTTGGGTGGTGCTGGCTCGTCAGACCAGAATGTCGGGCCGATCTGGGCGCGTTGATGCAAGAGATCAAGCGATTGCCGCCAGCCTGGTGAAGCGATCGATCCTTAGATTTTCACGCTCCAGCAACTGAACGAAATCATCGCTGGCGAGATAATCCGCTTCTCGTTGTCGCGCAGCGGTGATCGGATCGGCAACCTCGGCTGACGCGTCGCGATCACCGGGGTGACACATGACGAGAGGGCGCGCGCCGAGATGGCGGACAAAGGACGAAAAAACGTCCGGCAGCCTGCCCGCCGCCGAAAAGTCATAGATACCAGAAAAACCTGCATTGACCGGGACCCCACGCGCTGAAGCCGCAGGCGCCATGCCTTTCGTCAGCATCGCAATCGACAGCGCTTTGGCAAGAGCAGTCCGCCGCGCCACGATGCGACCCCATTTTTCGCCAGGTACACGCACCGGCAACGGATCGCCGGGCCGAAGCGCAACGGCAAGGTCTGCTGTGATGGTGCATATCCCCGGCAGAGCATGCGCGTGTTGATGGCCGTCGATGAAATCGGGAAGGCGGCCGGTTGCCTTTAGAAAAGCATCCGCCTGACGAAACGCCTCGTCACGCACTTCCTGCAAGGGCAAACGATGGCTCAGCGCCATCAAGATCAGACGATTTATGCCTGGAAACCTGCCGGCTGGCGCCAAAGCTCTTGCCGAAGCCAAGGGCTTGCCCTCGACAAAATCAAGGTGAAGGCCGACATCCACTTGAGCAGCGAGCCCGTCGATCTCAGCACCTGCCCGCGCCCAGTCCGGAAAGGTCACGAGCGCGCTGGTGGCGCTGAGACGCCCGCGCTCTGCCAGACGGCGGATGGCGGTGCTGACGCCCGGTCGATAGCCGTAATCGTCGGCACAAAGCGCAATCAGTCCGGGTGTCGCGGGCAACGGATTTATGTTGGTCATGGCTCCTCATGCTCCTTCACGACCCGTTCAGGCAAGCTTTTCTAGAACGCGCGTCATTATGCGCTACAGGTGCTGGAACCCTCGATGACCATGGACCCCCGCTCCCTCCACGATATCAGCCAGCGACCGGAACTTTCGGTCGTGGTGCCGATGCATAACGAAGCCGCCAATCTGGCGCCGCTTCTCGCGCGGCTCATTCCAGTCCTGCGATCGATCGATCAGCGCTTCGAAATTCTCTTTGTTGACGATGGCTCGCGTGATGACAGTTTCGAGCGTGTGCGGGCGGCCGCACTCACCGAGCCGCGCCTGCGTGCCATTGCGCTGTCACGCAATTTCGGCAAGGAAATTGCCATCGCCGCCGGGCTTGCCCATGCGCGCGGCAATGCCGTGATCCTGATGGATGGCGACCTCCAGCATCCGCCCGAAACCATCCGGGACTTCGTCGCAAAATGGCGGGATGGCTATCACATGGTCTACGGCGTTCGCCGTGATCGAGAAACCGACAGCGTTATGCGCCGCTGGTTCTCGGGTGGTTTCTACCGGCTGTTTGCCGCGCTCAGCCCCACGCAATTGCCGCGCGGCGCCGGCGATTTCCGCCTCATCGACCGCAAAGCGGTTGATGCTCTCAATACCATTCACGAGCGAACGCGGTTTACCAAAGGCCTCTATTCATGGATCGGGTTCAAAGCCGTCGGTGTCGAGTTTGATGTCGAGGAACGCGCCGATGGCGGCGGCTCGAAATGGAATGCGCGCCGGCTGTTTTCCTTCGCGCTTGATGGCATTACCGCGTTCTCGACCCTGCCGCTTCGGGTATGGACCTACATCGGCACGGTGGTGTCGATGCTGGCGCTGCTGCTTGCCCTTTATTTTGTCGCCGAGACGCTGATCTGGGGCGTTGCCGTTCCCGGCTTTCCATCATTGATCGTGTCGGTGATGTTTTTTGCTGGTGTACAGCTCATCACACTTGGCGTGCTTGGCGAATATATCGGCCGCATCTTTGTCGAAGTGAAGCGACGGCCCCTCTATATCGTCGCTGAAGAAATAGGTCAGGTGAGCGCCACGTCGCCGCTGTCAGATCAAGTCGAAGCGAACTCGTAATCCGGTTCAAACAGCGATATTGTCAATGAGGCGGGTTGCCCCGATCCTGGCGGCGACCAGCACGCGTGTCGGCTGTTCAATCGTGGTGGCGGGTAGCAGGGTATCAGCCTGCCGCCATTCCAGATAATCGACCGAAAACCCGGATTTTTCCAGGATTGCCACACCTTCAGCCAGCACACGGCTGGCCTCATCACCCTGTCGCAGCCGCTCGGCGCATTGCGTCAGGGTGTGATAGATGAGCGGGGCCACCGCGCGCTCGGCTTCGCTCAAGTAGACGTTGCGCGACGACATGGCCAACCCATCAACCTCGCGAATGGTTGGTGCTGCGACCACGTTGACCGGTAATTCGAGGTCGCGAACCATCTGACGGATGACGCAGAGCTGCTGGAAATCCTTTTCACCGAAAACGGCAAGATGCGGGGTGGTTTGCAAAAAAAGCTTGGCAACCACGGTGGCAACGCCCTTGAAATGAGTTGGCCGAAAGCGATCCTCAAGGCCAGTCGTCGCTGGTCCTTCAAGCGAAATCGATGTCACGAAATCAGCCGGATAAATGTCGGCGACCGGCGGGCAATAAATCGCATCGACGGCGGTTCCAAGCTTCTCGCGATCCGCCTCAAGCGTGCGCGGATAGGCGCTGAAATCCTCACTGGGTGTGAATTGGGCCGGGTTCACGAAGATCGAAACCAGCAGGCGATCGGCGCGCGCGGCAACGAGCCGAACCAGCGACAGATGTCCCTCGTGAAGCGCGCCCATGGTCGGCACCAGGGCAACGATCTGGTGCGATTCACGCCAGGCTGCCATGCGGGTGCGCAGCGCTGCGCGATCTGACAGAAGCTCAGCGCGCCGATGATGTGCCATAATCTCTGCCCGAAATTCTCTGACGTGTGGAGTTATTCAAAGTCATTGACCCTTGCGGCAATCCCCGCCAGCCTCGGCCAACTGATAGTCGAGCGCGACCTCGGTCAGAAAACGTTCGCATTGCTGGATCGAGCGGAAGCAGGCACTGCCGGACCCGTTATAGGAGCTGCTGGCAAAACTGTTGCGCCCGCCAACCACAGCATAGCGACTGACCCAGACGCCATCGCGGCCCAATTGCTTGCGCAGCTGATCGCAATCCTCTGCCCCCGACAAGACCGCAATCGCATCAGGGGGGCGTTGCGTTTGCGCGGATGCCGGTCGTAACGCGTCAAGCGCAACGGCAGCGACCACAAGAACAAGCCAGCAAGAGAGATCACGCATGAGCAAATTCCCAATAAAGCGCGCGCGCCTTGCGGAACACCGGACCTGGTTGCAGCTGGCGATCATTGATGCGGGTGATCGGCTGGACCTTGCCGGCATTTCCGGTTGAGAAGATTTCGTCTGCGGCAAGAACCTCATCGGGTGTAACGATGCGCTCTTCAACCATCATTCCAGCCTCGCGCAGGAGCGCGATGACCCGCAATCGTGTTATGCCGGCGAGGAACGTTCCGTTCGCCGCAGGGGTGACTGCCACGCCATCCTTGACCAGCCACACATTGGCGGTGGCAAGCTCGGCGACGTTGCCGTCAGGATCAAGCATGATGCCGTTGTCGAAGCCCCTCTGCCTGGCATAGGCAAGCGCGCGACCAGGATTAGGATAAAGGCAGCCCGCCTTGGCATCGACGGGCGCCATGTCCGCTCTTGGCCGGCGGAAGGGTGTGGTGGTGACTGAAAAACCGTTGGGCGCCGGCATGGGGGCAACGTAAATCGATACGGCAAAGCCGATATCGTCGGGATCGGCAAGTACGGCCGAGGGGCCGTTGCCCTCACCCCAATACATGGGCCGGATGTAAAGCTCGGCCTGTTTGTCGAACTTCTTCAACCCGTCCCTGACAATGCCGATGATGTCCTCGCCGGAATGGGTCGGGTTGAGGCCGAGCGCTTTGGCCGAAGCATTCACCCGGTTGCAGTGGCGATCAAGGTCAGGGGTGACACCTTCGAACGCGCGGGCACCGTCGAACACGGATGAGCCAAGCCAGGTCGCGTGCGAGCGCACGCCCATGATTGGCACATTTCCCTCGCGCCACTCGCCGTTTTGGAATGTCCAGGTTTGCGACCAATTGGCCATGCCATGTTCTCCTAGTCAGGGCCTGCTATCACCGCATGAATGGCAAATTCATCTGCCTCATCCGGTCCTTGAGCCATCCTCAAAATCGCGGGTCGCGATAAACGGGCAACACACACGAGCGTCCATTGTAATTGGCCGGCCCGCCCGCTCGCTCATCGGTCCAATCCTGCGCCGGCCGATCACGAACGATGCGCTCGAAGGGGCTGGTATTGTAATCGCACAGAGGCAATCGCGTGTCGACCTTGCCGGTGGCCTTCTCGCGCCGCCCGTCAACGTACAAGACGGCGGCGCGCGGCGGCAGCGGGCGCAGTTGCGGTGGAGGCGAGGATGCGATCTGGCAGGCGCCCAGCAGCACACCAACGAAATTGCAAGACATCAACCACTCTCCGTCCCGGCACTCAGCCGGCAAGCGCTGCCATGACACGCGCCCAGGAGCGGGCGCCGCGCTGGAAAGAAGCCAGCTCATATTTCTCATTGGGCGAATGAATACGGTCGTCGTCAAGCCCAAAGCCGATGAGGAGCGAATCCATGCCAAGCACCTCCTTGAAGGCACCAACGACGGGAATTGAGCCGCCACCACCGATGATGAAGGCCTCATTGCCCCATTCAGTCGACAGCGCCGCCCGCGCATTCTGGAATGCTGCGCCGCCACTGGGCAGCACAATGCCCGGGCTTGCTCCGTGATCACGAAACTCGACCTGGCAATCAGCCGGGAGATTGTCGCGCACAAATGTACGGAAACTGTCGCGGATTTTCTGCGGATTCTGCCGGCCGACAAGGCGAAACGACACCTTGGCCGACGCCTTGGCCGGCAGAACGGTCTTGAAACCATCGCCAGTGTAACCCCCGACGATGCCGTTCATTTCGCAGGTAGGCCGCGCCCACAGCATTTCGAGAACAGTGCGGCCCTTTTCTCCCGCCGGTGTCTTCAGCCCGACATCGCCGAGAAATTCCGCGACGTCGAAGGGCAGCTTGTCCCACGACGCCTTGAGATCGGCAGAAATTTCGTCCACCCCGTCATAGAACCCCGGGAGCGTCACCTTGCCTGCATCATCGTGAAGTTTCGCCAGAACCTTGGCAAGCGCCCGGATCGGATTTTGCGCCGGCCCGCCAAAGCCGCCGGAATGAAGATCGCGGTCAGCGCAGGTGATAATTACCTCTTCGCCAACCAGGCCACGCAATGAACCTGTGATCGCCGGTGTGCCAGCGTCCCACATGCCGGTGTCGCAGACCAGAACGAGATCCGCCTTCAGTTCATCCTTGGCAGCCTGAAGAAAGGCATTGAGGCTGGGTGAACCTGATTCTTCCTCGCCCTCGAGAAAAATCGTCACATCGAGCGGCAGATCGCCATGGGTCTCGATAAAGCCGCGGGCTGCCTCGATAAAGGTCATCACCTGGCCTTTGTCGTCGGCCGCGCCACGCCCCATGATCTGCTGGCCATTAGCGCCGTTCTTGAGATGCGGCTCGAAAGGCGGGGTCGCCCACAAGGACAATGGATCGACGGGCTGGACATCATAATGGCCGTAAAACAGGACCCGCCTGGCCCCTGGTTTACGGCGGTGCGCGACCACCATGGGATGGCCGGGCGTCGCACGCAGGGACGCTTCAAAGCCAAGGCTCTTCAGCTCGCTCACCAGCCATTCGGCCGCCTTCCTGCAATCAGCGGCAAAGGCTGGATCGGTCGAAATAGAGGGAATACGCAAAAGCTCGAAAAGCCGGTCCAGCGCGGCATGACGATTGGCGTCGATCTTGGCGAGAACCGGGTCGATGGCGTTCATGAAAACCTGCTTGCTTGCAACATTACCGGGCGGACCATAGCGGTGCCAAACCTTCCCGCCAAGGCGTTCGATATCGCCCCTGCCCTGCGTCTTGTGGCAATTGACTGCTTCAGGGATCTTGATTTCACAAGCTTTCCATGAGCAAAAGCGCGCATTACCGGAAAAAGGTTGATCCATGCCCGCCGCATTGCTGACCAAGATCATGTTCTCGGCGACCCTTGGTTTAGCCGGATTTCTGCTGTTTCAGGTGCAACCGGTGCTTGCGAAGTTCATCCTGCCCTGGTTTGGCGGCAGCGCGACGACCTGGACGGTATGCATGCTGTTCTTCCAGCTCGCTTTGCTGGCAGGCTATGGCTACGCCTACGCGCTCACCGCACCGATCAGGCCGCGCACCCAGGCGCTCCTGCATATCGGCCTGCTCGGGCTTGCCCTGCTTGCTCTGCCGATTACCCCGTCGGACGCCTACAAACCCGATAACGCCGACAATCCGCTCGGGCGCATCATGGCGCTGCTGACGGTGTGCGTCGGGCTGCCCTATATGGTCCTGTCCACCACCTCGCCCCTGCTGCAACGCTGGCTTGCCCAGATCGACCGCTCGCTATTGGCCTCGCGCTTTTTTGCCGTCTCCAATCTAGGCTCGTTTCTTGGCCTGCTGAGCTATCCTTTCATCTTCGAGCCGTTGCTCTCCAGCCCCGAACAGACGATCGGGTGGTCGCGCCTTTTCGTTGTGTTTGCGCTCCTCATGGCGGGTTGCGCGGCGATTGTCCTGATGCGAGCCAACCCGCCCGCCACGATGAGCGAGATGGCCGACGCCAGCGCAGCGCCCGCCGCCAGCGATCGATTTTGGTTATGGCTCGTCTACTCTGGGCTCGGCTCGGTGCTGCTGATTGCGACCACCAACCAGATGACGCAGTGGACGGCCGTCATCCCCTTCCTGTGGATTTTGCCACTGTCGCTTTATCTTGCGACCTTCATCATCGCCTTCGGCTACCAGCACCTCTATCACCGGCTGGGGTTCTTTATCGGCTTTGTGCTGCTTGCAGTCGCCAGTGTCGGGCTGGTGCCCAGCGATCCAGGCGAGGGCCTGCTGCTGCGCCTTGCGTTCAATGCCGCGACGATGACGGCAGGATGCATGATCTGCCATGCCGAAATGGTCCGCCTGCAGCCGCCCGCCACACGCCTGCCGCGCTTTTACATGGCGATTTCGCTCGGTGGCGCCCTTGGCGGCATCGCGGTGGCGCTGATTGCCCCGCTGATTTTCTCCGATTACTGGGAATATCCGCTGGCCCTGATAGCTACCACCGTGATGGGTGCTGCCCTGTCATGGCGCAGCCTCGAGCCAGGCGCACGCGGGCAACGCCTGGCGCTGATCGCCAGCTGTGCGTCAGCGATTGCTGGTGCAGGCTATGCCCTGTCGCAGACGGCGCATAGTGAGCGAGACGTCGTCGATCGCATCCGCAATTTCTACGGGGTCGTGAAAATTATTCGCGAACATCAGGACGAGCCGGAACGCTTCTCGCTCACCATGGTGCAGGCGGGCGTGCCGCAGGGTTCGCAATACCAGATCCCGGCCAGACGCAATGAACCTTATTGCGCCTTCCTGCCAGGCTCCGGCGTCGGCCACGCCCTTGCAGCGTTGCGGGCCCGGCCTGCGGCAAGCAAAATGCCACTTCGCATCGGCTCGGTCGGCCTTGGTGTCGGCGTTCTGGCAGCACTTGGTCAACCCGGTGATGACATGCGTGTCTATGAGCTCAACCCGGCTGTGACCGACCTCACCAACCGGCATTTCTCCTTCGTGCGCGACAGCAAGGCCAAGGTGCAGGTTTTCCATGGCGACGGGCGCATCCTGCTGGAGCGCGAGCTTGCCGCCGGCACGCCCGGCAAGTTCGATCTTCTCGTCGTCGATGCCTTTCGCGGCGCCTCGCCGCCGCTCCATCTGATGACAAAAGAAGCCTTCGACATCTATCTCAGGCACCTGGCGCCCGGCGGTATTCTTGCCATCAATTTCGAGATCGACGTCTTCGGGCTGGCGCCGCTCCATCGCGGGCTGTCGAAGGAATTCAGTCTCAATGTCGGCTGGTTTGAAACGCCGTCCGCCAGCGATGATTGCGATGACACGGTGAGCTGGGCGCTTTACACGCGCGATGCGGCGCTTTTTGCTGCGCCCGACATCAAATCCGGCCTGTCGCAGTGGCGTGACGATGGCAAAAGCACGCTTTTGTGGACGGACGCCAACGCCAACCTGCTCAGCATCGTCAACTGGGACAATCTGATCGGGCGGGTGGCGGAGTAATCCACCGCATTGACTTTCAGGCACAGGAAGCAGACCTTGACACCTATCCGAGGGGGGCCCTGCCGAGAGGGCTGAGATACCGACAGGCAGATTGCCGGCGCGGTGACCCTTGAACCTGATCCGGGTCATGCCGGCGGAGGGACGGATCTTGCGCAACCAGCGCTCCCTCCCCCTGCCCGTGCCCGTCACACATGTGGAGGATACGTCATGACCATTCACCAGAAGCCTGAAGCTGCCGCGCCGCAAACCGTCACCACCGGGCCCGTCACCGGCTCGGCCAAGCGCTACGGGCAGTTCCCCGGTCTTCACGGCATCGGCGTTCCCTACCGCGAGATCGCGCTTGACCCATCAGCCAGCGAGCCGCCGGTCCGGGTCTACGATGCCTCGGGCCCTTATACAGACGTTAAAGCCACAATCGATCTGGCCAACGGCCTGCCGCAAATCCGCGAAGAATGGATCGCCAGACGCCATTTCGCCGCCGCAACACCCCGCGCGGTGAAGCCCGAGGACAATGGCTTCGTGCCGCTCGATAAGCTCGTGCCCGCCTGCCCCGCCAATCGTCTGGTGCGTGTTGGTCAGGACGGGCAGATGGTGACGCAATATGAATTTGCCCGCGCCGGCATCATCACGCCGGAAATGATTTACGTGGCGCATCGCGAGAATCTGGCCCGTGAGAAAGCGCTCGACAACGCTGAGGCCATCATCGCCGATGGCGAGAGCTTCGGTGCTGCCATTCCGCCCTTCATCACGCCGGAATTCGTGCGTGAGGAAATCGCCCGTGGCCGTGCCATCATCCCCGCCAATATCAATCACACGGAACTGGAGCCGATGGCGATCGGCCGCAATTTCCTTGTCAAGGTCAATGCCAATATCGGCAATTCGGCGGTCACATCCTCGGTTGCCGAAGAGGTGGAAAAGATGGTGTGGTCGATCCGCTGGGGAGCGGACACGGTGATGGACCTCTCAACGGGTCGCAACATCCACAACATCCGCGACTGGATCTTGCGCAATGCGCCGATCCCGATTGGCACGGTGCCGATCTATCAGGCGCTGGAAAAAGTTGGCGGCGATCCGCTGAAGCTTGACTGGGAGGTGTTCAAGGATACTCTCATCGAACAGGCCGAACAGGGCGTCGATTATTTCACCATCCATGCCGGCGTGCGCCTGGCCTATGTGCCGCTCACCGCCCATCGTGTCACCGGCATTGTCAGCCGTGGCGGTTCCATCATGGCGCGCTGGTGCCTTGCCGGCCATCGCGAGAGTTTCCTCTACGAGCATTTCGGCGATATCTGCGACATCATGCGCAAATATGACGTGTCATTCTCGTTGGGCGATGGCTTGCGCCCCGGCTCGATTGCCGATGCCAATGACCGGGCGCAATTCGCCGAGCTGGAGACACTGGGCGAACTTACCAAAGTGGCGTGGGACAAGGGCTGCCAGGTGATGATCGAGGGCCCCGGCCATGTGCCGATGCACAAGATCAAGGTCAATATGTACAAGCAGTTGAAGGAATGCGGCGAAGCGCCCTTCTATACGCTGGGGCCGCTGACGACCGACATCGCGCCAGGCTATGACCACATCACGTCGGGCATAGGGGCCGCCATGATCGGCTGGTTCGGCACGGCGATGCTGTGCTACGTGACGCCGAAAGAACATCTCGGCCTGCCCAATCGCGATGATGTGAAGACCGGCGTCATCACCTACCGCATCGCCGCGCATGCAGCCGACCTTGCCAAGGGCCACCCGGCCGCCCAGCTCAGGGACGATGCGATGAGCCGGGCGCGCTTCGAATTTCGCTGGGAGGACCAGTTCAATATCGGCCTTGATCCCGATACGGCGCGCGCCTACCACGACGAAACGCTGCCCAAGGACGCGCATAAGACGGCGCATTTCTGCTCCATGTGCGGGCCGAAATTCTGCTCGATGAAAATCACCCAGGACATCCGAAAAGAGGCAGCCGAGCTTCTCGACAATGAGAAGACCGCACTCGCCGGCATGGCCGAGATGAGCGAGAAATTCATGGCAGGCGGGGGGAAGTTGTATGTGGATAAGAGAGAAAATTGACGGCGAAAGAAGTGATTTTCACTTGCGTGCTTATCCAGAATAATTTTTGTTTCCCTCTCGATGCCTGTGGAATACAGATTTAATCCTCTTGAGTAGTACAGATGGTAGCGACGTCCAGCCCTTCCGATACTCCGCCTGTCTCTCCTGCGCCTCCACCCAATGATGATTATTTTAGTGTCATAGGGTCACGTCCCGCTTACAAAATTCGCGATATATGTCTTGCACGGCATATTATCTTTCGTGATGTTATTGGTAATAAGCGCCCAATCGGAAAAATAAATACAGATCGTTCAGACGCACTCACAGATTTTATTAAATGTTTTGTCGGCGAGGCCAATAAACTACCGATTAATGGAGCCTTTTATTTTTCAGCTCCTATTTGTATCGATATTTCGAATAATACCGCGCCTACCGACACTCACGATGATAACACATATATTAAGAATATTCCCTCTTCTTTTAAATCATCAAATCAAACTCACACGATTTATTTTGGCGCTGTAATTATACAAAATCTGAAATGGGATTTTCGTCTTCGTCTTGACTGTCATCAAGAGTATACAACATTGACTTTTTTACTTGATAATTGTATGGAAGCAATTGACAAAATCAACAATAACGAATTACATTACGACGATTTATATAACAATATATGGAATATTATGGATGGCAACTTATTACAATCTTCCAGAAGTGATCCACCTGGCTGCGGGTGGAAGCATGAATTGCTGGAAAAGCTTTCCGGCAACAAAGAGGAAGCGGGCGCAAATCGGACAACCGCTCTATCAAAGCGAATTATTGAATTTAAAGGATATTCACGGCATATATATGACAATAAAACATATGTATTTAAACCTTCCATTCCACCATTTCCAGAAGTTGATTATTATATAAAAAATAGAAAAAATGACGGCGTAATTAGTAACTTATTGATTTCACACATAAAAAAACATCATGAATTATATTATGATATTATTGGAGGCCCAGCGAAAGACGTCGTTTCACCTTGGGAAGATAGAAATACCATACTTTGCGGAATGTTAGGTGGGGCGGCCATCTATGGATCGAATCTGGGCCGAAAATCCAGAGACCCGGCGGGCATCGCCGCCGATGTTCATTATTTTGTTGTCTATGATGGCCCTTCGGCCGAGCAGCTGGGCCGACTTATGCGCTTGCTCCATGTCCTGGGCGAGCTGAGGCATGCCGCCCTGTTTGATAGCAATGATTTACGCTTGGCAGGTATCGAGTTGCGCCAGATGGGGCAACTTTGGGGCGATGGAATTCGCTATGCCGATCATGAAAGCAAAGACGATTCACGAAAAACTTTTGAAGAACTCAATTTTTGCTCTACTTTTTGTGAGTCACCCTTTTATGAGACATATGGAGACGAATTTTATATTCATTACCGTGACGAGTTTAATCAATGGCGCTTTCGGGGTTTGACCGAATTGTGCCACGGAGATCTGTCTTTCAGGCTGGGACGCAGCGCATTTTATGCCGATACGTTCAGGAAGCGCGTGTATGACTTGCGTTGCGTTCGCATCGACGGCTTACAATCCTACGACGACTTCATGCGACGTAATGTCGAATATTATTTTGATCGAAGCGAATCTATCGCGCGGCGGTTTCATTCCGCGCAAGGCGCGATGCGTTATATCAACGAACGCCGTATCGCAAAAGGCGACGAACATCGACAAGAAACAGGAAAACTTCTTGGAGTTGTCGGTATAATTTTTGGGATTTTTACAGCAGGCACGTCAATTCGTGATTACTTATTTCCTATGGACTCTGTTTTAACATTATATACATCTTTTTTAAATTTATGCGATAATAATAAATATAATAACTGCACTAATATCCATAATAATTTAAATTACGATATTATTTTTTCCTTAATAATATGTATTTTATTTTTGATATTATTTATTTTGTCGTCATTTACGCTACTTTTATTATCTAAATCTATACATGACCGCTTTATTTCTACTCACATCAAAAATATTGCTCGTAAGTCAGTTAAATTCCCACCTCGCTCGACCATCGACAAAGAGAGGACCGCAAATGATAAACCGGCACAATACACCCTCTGGGAATCATTTTTGAATTGGTGGATAGGCTTTGATGGATCTAAAATCCACAAGTGCTCGACAAATCAACCAGGTAAGACCGACTGATCAATAGGTTGTTGCTCTTCGCTCTTCACCAAACCGTGAACAGCACTTGGCCCTTACCTCGGCTTCAATGCGCCACCGGCGTAAACAAGCGGCCGGGCAACCAGGGGAGCAAACATGTTGACGCGTTGGATCATGGCAGGTGCCGCCACAATGGCTTTGGGCGGAGCGGCGGGGGCTCAGGAATTATTGACCGAGAAAAACCTGTCGCTGGCGATCGCCAATGAGATTGCACAGGCGACCATGGCAAGCTGCACGGCGAGCGGCTTCAGGGTAACGGTGACTGTGCTCGACCGGGCGGGCGAAGTGAAGATGATGATCCGCGGCGATGGCACGAACCCGCACACGGTGGAGAACAGCCGGCGCAAGGCCTATACCTCACGCACGCTTGGTGTGCCCTCAGCCCAGTTCGCCGAGGAGTATTTCAAGCCGACCAATACCCGTGTCGCGCAGGGCACATTGCCGGGCTTCATCGCACTCGCCGGTGCGCTGCCGATCAAGGTTGGCAATGAAACGATCGGGGCAGTGGGCGTTTCGGGTGCGCCTGGCGGCGACAAGGACGAGGTTTGTGCCAAGGCCGGCATCGACAAGGTCGCCGACAAGCTCAAATAGGCTGTGATCGCGCCGGATGTGGGGCGGATCGCTCCGTCTCACGTCCAGTGGCGCAGCCACATTTCCATCACCAGCGCGTTGAACAGAATGTGCCGGTTCTTGCATTTTCCCGGCACCGCGGTGCCCAGCGTCACGACGTCGGCGAGCGCCTTGGGATCGAGCCATTCATGCAGGCGTATCCCTGGGCCGGTCAGGTGATCGGTGACGATGGATAACAGGCGCTGGGGATCGCGCAGCCACTCATAGATGGGAACAGGAAAGCCCATTTTGGGGCGCTCGACGATATCGTCCGGCAATTCGCCGCGCCGGGCGAGAATGCGCAAGATGTGCTTTGTCTCGTAGACGCCGGACGCATTGCGTCCGACGCGCAGATGATCGGGCAGCCGGGCAGCAGCCTCAACCAGGCGAAAATCAAGAAACGGCGTGCGCAGTTCGACCGAGGTCGACATCGACATCTTGTCCGCCTTCATCAGCAGGTCTTCGACCAGCCAATCCTGGCAATAGAGATAAAGTGCCTGCGACAGCGGCGTCGCGTCGCCGTAACGGGCAAGTGCCTGTCGGTCGCCAGCGTGAGAATCGGCGTAATCGCTGCGGCGAAACAGCAACGCTTTCTGCTCGTCGCTGAGATAGGCCGTCATCGTCGGCGGCAGTCTGGCACGGCGAAGATCGAGGAGCGCGGGATCAACCCCGGTGTCGCCCGCCCGCGCCAGCGCTGCTGCGCCATCCCATTGCTTGGCCGCCTGATCGAAGGAATAGCCGCCCAGCGTCTCGTCCGCGCCTTCACCCGACAGAACGACCTTTACATGTTCGCGAACCAGCTTGCACACATAGTGCATCGGCACGCAGACCGCGTCCGCGAGCGGCTCATCAGCGTAATGAACCAGGTCGGGCAGGAAATCCCGTACCTGCTGATGAGTGATGGCGATTTCGTTGTGATCAGAACCGATACGGCGAGCGACCTGACGCGCATAGGGTCGCTCGTCGATGTCGCAGGCGTCTTCGAAGGCAATCGAGAATGTCTTGAGCCTCGGGCCCCCCGTGGCGCGCGCCGCCAGCAGGCTTGAATCAAGACCGCCACTCAGCAGGACGCCGACCGGCACGTCCGCCAGCATGCGCAACCGCGTTGCATCGCTCAGCAAAACATCAAACTCGGCGATATGATCGGCGTCATGCCAGGCTTGCGGTGCGGGGGTGGGAATATCCCACCAGCGCTCGATCAGCGGGGCGGTGGCGCCAGTGCGCAAAGTGAGGTGATGCGCGGGAGGCAGCTTGTAAATCCCCTGCCAGATGGTTTGCGGCTGGGGAATGTAGCGGAAGGTGAAATAGTCCCAGATCGCCTGCGCATTGATGGCGGGGCGCAGCGGCAAAGCAGACAAAATGGCCTTGATCTCGGAGGCAAAGATCAACCGCTCGCCGTCCCACGCATAATAGAGGGGCTTTACCCCCATGCGGTCGCGCAACAGATAAAGGCTGCGCTGGCGGCGATCCCAGATGGCAATCGCAAACATGCCGTTCAGCAGATTGAGGCTTTCCAGCCCGTCGCGCGCAAACAGGTGCAGCACCACTTCGGTGTCGCTGCGTGTGCGGAAGGAATGGCCTTGCGCAATGAGCCGGTTGCGCAAGTCGTGATGGTTATAGATCTCGCCATTGAAGACGATGGTCAGATTGCCATCGGGCGTCGTCATCGGCTGATGTCCGCCCGCAATGTCGATGATCGACAAGCGCCGCATGCCAAGGGCGACACCCTCGTCGATAAAGGACCCCTCATCATCAGGGCCGCGATGATGGATCGTTGAGCACATGCGCAAAAGCCGCGCTTTGGCGGCGTCGCCCGCTCCCATCCGCGGATCACTCCAGCCCGCAATACCGCACATGAAACGGGCCTTCCTGCGGTTTAAGACGAAGCGCGGCAGTCGGACAGCAAAAACGAGGTATCACGGCACCCCAGAAGCGTCGTCATTGCCGTCAAAGGTAACATTGCATTTCCGGTTCTTCCCATCCGCTCAGCTTTCCCCGCCGTCTCAAAACCAGCGCTTGCGCTTGAAGAACCAGATAGGCAGCGCCGCCGAGATCGCCATCATGCACAGCGCCATCGGATAACCAAGCGGCCAATCAAGTTCGGGAATGCCCTTGAAGTTCATGCCGTAGATCGAGGCGATCAAGGTCGGCGGCATGAGGACAACGGAGACCACCGAGAAGAGCTTGATGATGGCATTTTGTTCGATATTGATGAGCCCAAGGGACGCGTTCAGCAAAAAGCTCACCTGTCCGGAAATGTAATTCGTATGATCGAGCAGTGAACCGATGTCCTTGTCGATCGCCGCCATGCGGTTCTTCATATCACGGCCATAGGGAAGGTGGAACAGGTCGACCGTTTCGTTGAAATAATGAGCAATGCGGGCAAGCGATACGAGGCTCTCGCGCGATTTGGCGGCAAAATCTCCTCTTTTACCGATGCGCCGCAAAATTTCCTGAAAATTGCGCCCGGCGGCCCGCCCAGGATCGGCATCGAAAATTTCCGTCGATAATTTGTCCATATCGACATTGACGCTTTCCAGGATATCGGCGAGCCGGTCGATGATTGCTTCGATAAGGCCAGCAAAAATCAGCGGGCCGGCGCTGTCATGGTTATTGTGACGCATCAGCTTTTGAGAAAACGTGTCGAAAGCGCGCGGCTTGGTATAACGCACGGTGATGAGACGCTCACCGGCCAGCACGAAAGTGATCGGCGAAATGATCGGATTGCCGGTATCCGCATGGCTGATGATAGCAGCCGTCATGAAGACGGCGCCGTCTTCTGTATAAAGCCGGCTCGACACCTCGATTTCCTGCATCTCCTCACGGGTTGGAACATTGATACCGAGGCAATGCTCGACCTGCCGTTCATCCAGCTCTGTTGGCTCGACGAGATCCATCCACACGACATTGGCTGGAAGAGCATCAAGCTGGTGATCGCCGGCCATGACGATGTTGTGCTGCTCGTGGAGATAGGCGCGCAGCATGTTTCAGCGTTTCAGCATCGAGCCGAGGACACCACGGATAATCGCAGAGCCGACCTGCCGGCCAACCGAAGAGGCGACCGAGCGCGCCACGCTTTTGACAACCGCCTCGCCGACCGACTGACGTTGCGACGCCCTGCCCCCTCGCGGGCCGACGGGAGGAGGCGCGGACTGGCCAAAAATGCCACCGAGAACGCCGCCGATCTGATCCATGATGCCGCCGCCTGCGGCTGAGGCTTCCTGAGGAGCCGGCATTGCCTGCGTCGGTGCGTTATGTCCTTGCGGGCCCGCGCTGGCAGCAGCTTTGCCGCTTAGTCGCTCGAAAGCTGATTCGCGATCGATCACGTCCTCGTACTTCCCGGCAAAAGGCGAAGCAGCCATCACCGCCCTGCGCTCGGCATCCGTCACCGGGCCAATACGCGCGGATGGCGGACGCATCAGGGTGCGCTCGACCATGGTCGGCGTACCGTTACCCTCCAGCACCGACACCAGCGCTTCACCCTTGCCAAGCTCCATGATGACTTTTGCCGTATTAAGCTTGGGATTGGGACGGAAGGTTTCAGCCGCAGCCTTCACCGCCTTCTGCTCACGCGGCGTGAAGGCGCGCAACGCATGCTGGGCGCGGTTGCCGAGCTGGGCGGACACCTTGTCCGGGACGTCGATTGGATTTTGCGAAACAAAGTAGATGCCAACGCCCTTAGACCGGATGAGGCGGACCACCTGTTCCACTTTCTGGAGAAGCGCGTCTGGTGCTTCGTCAAACAGCAGATGAGCCTCATCGAAGAAGAAAACGAGCTTGGGCTTTTCAGGATCACCCACCTCGGGAAGCTGCTCGAAGAGTTCCGCCATCAGCCATAACAGAAACGTCGCATAGAGGCGGGGCGAGGACATCAGCTTGTCGGCGGCAAGAATATTGATCGTGCCGCGCCCGTCGCGGGTGACACGCATCAGATCTTTCAGATCGAGCGCCGGCTCTCCGAAAAACTTGTCGCCGCCTTGCTGCTGCAACACCAGTAATTGCCGCTGGATCGTGCCGACTGTCTGGGGAGAGACATTGCCATAGGCTGCCTTCAGTTCAGCCTGCAATTCCTTGTCAGCCCCAAGCAATTGCAGAACCGCCTGCAGATCCTTCATATCAAGCAGCAGAAGCCCGTGCTCGTCAGCGTATTTGAAAATGATGTTGAGGACGCCTTCCTGCACATCGTTAAGGCTCATCAGCCGCGACAGCAGCAATGGGCCCATCTCGCTGACGGTGGCGCGGATCGGGTGGCCCATCTCGCCAAAAAGATCCCAGAAGACGACCGGGTACTTATCTGGCGCGAAATCGTCAAAGCCGATGTCCTGGCAGCGCTTGGTGATGAAATCCTTCGCCTCACCCATCGCAGCGACGCCGGAGAGATCGCCCTTGATGTCAGCGGCAAAGACCGGCACGCCGGCGTCCGAAAAGCCTTCCGCCAGCACCTGCAGCGTCACCGTCTTGCCGGTGCCGGTGGCGCCCGTCACCAGACCGTGGCGATTGGCGAGCTTGAGAGTGAGATACTGATCGACCCCGCCCCCACCGATATAGATCATTCCATCCTGAAGCTTGTTTGCCATGTCTTGATCCTGCCATCCTCAGCCGTCAACGGTTCGGGCGGCTTATAGAGTGCCTGCGGGGTGGCGGCAATCGCCGCGCGAAGGGCTCAAGATTACCCGCATTCCCACGGGCTTGCCAGAGATGGCGCCGTTATGAGAAGGATGGCGGTGAACACAAAACGGCGCGATGCCGGGAGGAACATATGGACGAAATCATCGCCAAAGTCGCGGCGGCAGCCGGCATTGATGCGAGTGTAGCGGAAAAGGCAATCGGCGCCATTCTGGGCTTTCTCAAGAAGGAAGGCCCAAGCGAGCATGTGGCAACCATGATGGAAAAGCTCCCGGGCGCTGACGACCTCATCGCCAAGGCGCCAAGCGGCGGCATGTTTGGCGCCATGGGCGGGATCATGGGCCTTGGCAGCCAATTGATGTCGTCCGGCCTCTCCATGGGCCAGGTCCAGACTGTCGGGCGGACCCTGTTTGCATCTGCCCGCGAGCAGGTAGGCGAAGAGACAATGGGCCAGATTGTCGCCTCGATCCCTGGCCTGTCGCAATTCGTCTGAGGCATGATGGGGGCGGGACCGGCGATGACAGGTAATCCTTTCAGTGCCGCGCCGCGCTTTCCCGCCATTGACGATGAACAGTGGCGGGAGGCCGCCATCGCCAGCCTCAAGGGCGGGCGGTTTGAGGAGCGTCTCGTCTCGCATACCTATGACGGCATCGACATCGCGCCGCTTTATACCGCGCGCACAGCCGCGTCCGCTGTCAGCGCTGCCGGACCGGCGGGTGCGGCGCCCTTCATTCGCGGCTGGGAAGCCACGCCGCGCCCCTGGCGGCTGGCGCAGCGGGTCGATCTCAACGATCCGACAGCGGCCAATGCGCAAGCGCTGGATGATCTTGAAGGCGGGGCCAATGCCCTCATTATCGCAACCGACATCAACGGCGTTGCCGTCAGCAATGCCGCCGACATCGAGACATTGCTTGCTGGTGTCCGGCTCGATTTGATCAGCGTGACGCTTGAGGCTGATCACCCCCAGACGGTTGATCTCTTCGTCGACCTGATGCAGCGGCGCGGACACGCGCTGTCCTCGTTGGATTTTTGTCCAGGCTTCTGCCCTCTTGCGGCGATGGCGCGCGGGCAGGACATCGGCGATGAGGCTGCTTTCGCCGCGAGGCTCGCCGCTCTGCATCAGAACTATCAGGCGATGGGCCACCTGGGCCCGCTCTTTCTCCTTGACGGGCGCGTGGTAGCCGACGCGCTGGGAAGTGAAGGGCAGGAAATCGCCAGCATCCTGGCGCAGGCTGTCGACATGTTCCGAGCCGGCGAAAAAGCCGGGCTCGATCAACAAGAAGTCGCAGCAAGGCTGGCTGCAAAGATAACGGTAGATGCTGATCAGTTCCTGTCGATTGCCAAGTTGCGGGCGCTCAGGCTGGTATGGACGCACCTTATGGACGCCATAGGGCTTGGCGCCGCGCCTCTCGACATTCGCGCTGAAACCTCATGGCGCATGCTCAGCGGGCGCGATCCGTGGGTGAATGTGCTGCGCGGAACGATTGCCTGTTTTGCCGGCGCGGTCGGCGGGGCGAGTGAAATCACGCTCCATCCCTTCACCTCAGCCCTCGGTCGCCCTGATGGGCTGGCGCGGCGCATCGCCCGCAACACGCAAGCGATCCTCGCAGAAGAAAGCAGTCTTGACCGCGTGGCCGATCCGGCAGGCGGTTCCTATTACGTCGAAAGCCTGACCCAGGCGCTGGCCGGCAAGGCGTGGACGATTTTCCAGGACATCGAGAAGGCCGGCGGGTTTGCGACGTCCCTGCGCTCAGGCTGGCTGCAGCAGCAGGTGGGGCAAGTGCGCAAGAAGCGACTGCAGGCGCTTGCGACGCGGCGCGACAAGATCACCGGCGTGTCCGAATTTCCTGACATTCACGAGGCTCCGGTTCCGGTAGCTGCACCTTGGCCGCAGGGTGTGGCGGCCGGCGGCGGAATCACGCCACTCCCGCGCCTGCGGCTGGCGCAGGCTTTCGAAGATTTGCGTCAGAACGCTGAAGGGATGCAGCCGCGACCTGTCATGTTCCTCGCCACGCTGGGAACGCCTGCGGAGACGATCACCCGGGCAGGCTTTGCCAAGAATTTCTTTGAAGCCGGTGGTATCGGGTCTCCCGGCAATGACGGATTTGCCGATATCGCCGCGCTCACAACAGCCTTTGCCAAAAGCGGCGCGGCGCTTGCGTGCCTGTGCTCAAGCGATGAGGTCTACGGCAAGCAGGGGGCAGCAGCCGCCCAGGCACTGAAAGCAGCCGGAGCGCGCCTGGTGCTGCTTGCGGGCAATCCACGCGAGAAGCGCGAGGAACTGACCGCAGCCGGCATTGACAGCTTCATTTATGCTGGCATGGATATTGTTGCGGCGCTGACTGACCTGCAACGACAAATTGGTCTATAATGGCGCGGTGAGGGTGTCATGAGCCGCATTCCCGATTTCACCACTATCCCTTTCGCAGTGCCGCCGGCAGGCAGTCCGCAAGCAGGCGATGCGCCTGCCTTCGAGACCCCGGAAGGGATAGCCGTCAAGCCAATCTATGATGCCGATGACCTTGCCGGGCTCACCACGCTTGGCGGCATGCCGGGATTTGCACCCTATCTGCGCGGCCCCTACCCCACCATGTATGTCGCGTCGCCCTGGACGATCCGCCAATATGCCGGCTTCTCGACGGCTGAGGATTCAAACGCCTTCTACCGGCGCAATCTGGCCGCCGGGCAGAAAGGGCTGTCGGTTGCCTTCGATCTTGCCACCCATCGCGGCTATGACAGCGATCATCCGCGCGTGCCGGGCGACGTTGGCATGGCGGGCGTGGCGATTGATTCCATCTACGATATGCGCACGCTTTTTGCCGGCATTCCGCTTGGCGATATTTCCGTGTCGATGACGATGAACGGGGCCGTGCTGCCGGTGCTCGCGCTCTATGTAATCGCAGCCGAAGAACAGGGCGTCCCGCAGGCCAAGCTCTCAGGCACGATCCAAAACGATATTCTCAAGGAGTTCATGGTCCGCAATACCTATATCTATCCGCCCGGACCATCGATGCGCATCATCTCCGACATCTTCGCGCATACTTCGCGCGAAATGCCGAAATTCAACTCGATTTCGATTTCCGGCTATCACATGCAGGAAGCCGGCGCGACGGCTGACCTCGAACTCGCCTATACGCTCGCTGACGGGCTTGAATATGCGCGTGCCGGTATGGCCGCCGGTCTCGACATCAATGCCTTCGCGCCGCGTCTGTCGTTTTTCTGGGCGATCGGCATGAATTTTTTCATGGAAGTGGCGAAGCTGCGCGCTGCGCGCCTGTTGTGGGCGCGCCTCATGCAGCCGCTTGGCGCCAATGAGCGCGGACAGGCCTTGCGCGCCCATTCGCAGACCTCCGGCTGGTCGCTCACCGCGCAGGATGTCTATAACAACATTGTCCGCACGCAGATCGAGGCGATGGCGGCGACGCAAGGCCATACGCAATCGCTGCACACCAATGCGCTTGACGAGGCGCTGGCGCTGCCGACTGATTTCTCCGCCCGCATCGCTCGCAACACGCAGATCTTCCTGCAGCAGGAAAGCGGTACGACGCGGCCAGCTGACCCGTGGGGTGGCAGCTTCTATGTCGAACGCCTGACGCACGATCTGGCGGAGCGGGCATGGAGCCATATGGAGGAGGTGGAGCGCCTGGGCGGTATGGCGAAGGCGATTGCCGCCGGCGTACCCAAGCTCAAAATCGAGGAAGCGGCGGCAAAGACCCAGGCGCGCATCGATTCAGGGCGCCAGACGGTCGTTGGCGTCAACAAATACCGCCCCGAGCGCGACGAGACGATCGAGGTACGCAGCGTCGATAATCAGACCGTGCGCATGCTGCAGATCGACAAGCTGAAACGGCTCAGGGCGGAGCGCGATGAAACGAATGTCGCCCGCACGCTCAGTGCGCTTGAAAACGGCGCGCGGGCAAACGGTAATCTTCTGGCGCTATCGATTGAGGCAGCGCGCGCCAAGGCAACAGTTGGCGAAATGTCAGACGCGCTTGAGCGTGTCTTTGGGCGCCACCGCGCCGAGATCAAATCGATCCAGGGCGTTTACGCGCGGGAGGTCGGCATGGGCAATCACAAGATTGATGCAGCGCGCGGCGCAGTCGAAGCCTTCGCCAAAGCCGATGGACGGCGCCCGCGTATTCTCATCGCCAAGATGGGGCAGGACGGCCATGATCGCGGACAGAAGGTGATTGCCACTGCCTTTGCTGATCTCGGCTTTGACGTCGATATCGGACCACTTTTCCAGACACCGCAGGAAGTGGCACGTCAGGCGGTTGAAAACGACGTGCATGTGGTGGGCGTGTCGTCTCTTGCCGCCGGCCATCTGACGCTGGTGCCGGCCCTGCGCGAAGCGCTTGGCGCTGAAGGGCGCCCCGACATCATGATCGCGGTGGGCGGTGTCATCCCGCCGCAGGATTACCAGACGTTGCTTGAGGCCGGCGCTGCCGCCATCTTCCCGCCGGGCACTGTGATTGCCGAGGCAGCGCATGATCTCCTCGCCAAGCTCTCAGCCCATCTTGGCTATGGCGACCGGGCGGCGGCGGAATGAGTCTTCTGACGTTCCAGGCGCTTCTCAGCATCGCCGGGTTGGAATTATCTCGAGTACGCCTCTACCGCCATCAGGAGCCGACAGCCAACCCGTATAAGCTATGGCGCGACCACCCTGTTGATTTCGAAATCTATCAAAGTCATCAGAGCCGGCACCGACGGATCGAGACAAACAATTATCTTGCGAGCTTCGTGGTAACGCCGTCAGTCGAAACTCTTTTCGTTGGTCTGTATCTGTCCCGTGGATGGCGCCCCGTACGACCAAGTGATCGCTACTCCGCGCCAACCGGTTGGGTCGGTGAATACTCTGAAAAGAACGTCTTTCACGAGTTTGAACAGCAACAGTTACTGGCGGAATTCTCAGGGCGTCTCGTGATCGATTGGGGACCTGGCACTCGCGCCGTGCTTCAGCATGCGTCCAGAAAAATAAAGCCTATCATCGAAATCCGCCGCCGATTTAAAGAACCTGAATTTCCCGGATTTGATGGTTTACGGCTGAAATTCGTGGACCTGGAAAATCTATACCCTGCCTGGATAGCACATCTCACATCAACGCGTGGCGTTTATCTCCTGATTTGCAACAAAACGGGAGCTCAGTATGTTGGTTCGGCGAGCGGCGACAACGGATTTTGGGGGCGCTGGCAACAATATGCGAAGGATGGTCATGGGGGCAATGTTCTCATGAGGCAGGCAGGACATATGGACTTTTCAATATCTGTTCTTGAAACCGCCCGCTCCGTTGATGGTCAAGATGATATTTGGAGGCGGGAGACACATTGGAAAGATAAACTTGGAACCCGCGCGAAGAGCGACGCTGCGGAATTTCAACTGAATAGCAATTAGTGTTGGTTTGTGACATCGCCGTCATTTTTCATAAGGACAGATGATGGTTGATATTTCTCTGCTTACATCGAGTTTGATCGCTGGCGACCGCGCTGTCTTGGCGCGCGCGATAACGCTCATCGAATCGCGCCGCGCCGATCATCAGGCCGAAGCGCAGGCGCTGCTGAAGGCGGTGCTGCCGTTGACCGGCAAGGCGGTGCGGCTTGGCATCACCGGCGTGCCGGGCGCCGGCAAATCGACGCTCATCGATGCGCTTGGTGTCATGCTGACGGGGCGCGGCCACAGAGTGGCGGTGTTGGCGGTCGACCCCAGTTCGACGGTGAGCGGCGGCTCGATCCTGGGCGACAAGACGCGCATGGCGCGACTGGCGGTTGACGCCAACGCCTTCATCCGCCCCTCCCCTTCAGCCGGCACGCTGGGCGGGGTGGCAGCAAAAACCCGCGAGGCGATGTTGCTCACCGAGGCGGCTGGCTATGATGTCATCATCGTCGAGACCGTGGGGGTCGGGCAATCGGAAGTGGCAGTTGCCGGCATGGTCGATTTTTTTCTGGTGCTGATGGCGCCCGGCACCGGGGATGACCTGCAGGGGATCAAGAAGGGCATTCTGGAACTTGCAGACATGGTGGTGGTCAACAAGGCGGATGGTGAAAACCTGCCGCGCGCCCGCCAGGCGGCAAGCGATTATCTGGCAGCGCTTGCGGTGATGATGCCGGCGGAACCTGACTGGCCGATCCCGCTCAAGCTGGTCTCGGGCCTCACCGGCGGCGGGCTTGGCGAGCTGTGGGACGTTGTGGGGCGCCATCGCACATTGTTCGCAGCCGATGGACGGCTCACGCAACGCCGCGCCCGCCAGAATGTGGCGTGGATGTGGAATTTGTTCGAGACGCGCCTCCTTGCGGAAGCGAAATCCCGGCCAGTCCTCAGTGCAAGGATGGCTGAACTTGAGGATGCGGTGCGCGCAGGCCGGACAACGGTGGGGCTGGCGGTCGACGAAATGTTCGCGCTGCTGCAACAGGCGTAACGGCACAGGACTTGCGTTGCCATGGTCAAGGAGACCCTTGCCCATGCTCAAACGTCGTCATTTTCTTGGTTTTGCGCTGGGCGGTGGCGCTACTGCCGCCTTATCGCGTCCCGCTTTCGCACAATCGCCCTCTTCCGGGACAGCGACAGCCAATGCTTATGGCCTGGTCGCAAACGCCAGGCATGACCAGAGCGAGGCGCTGCAACACGCCATCAACGACAGCGCCAGACGCGGACAGGCGCTGCACTTGCCGGCAGGGCGCTTTCTTGTCAGCGGGCTTGTTCTCCCGCCGGGCGCGACGCTCATCGGTACGCCCGGCCTGACGCGGCTGGTGCAGTCGGGGTCCCGGCCGATCCTCAGAGCCGAAGGGACAAAGCGTCTGCGCGTCAGCGATCTCGTTCTCGATGGTGCGGGCCGGACGATTGGCGGCACGCGCGGCGCGCTTCTCACCGCCAAGGGCTGCGAGGCGATCAATCTACGCGGTGTTGAATTCACCCATACGCCGGGGTGTGGCCTCGTTCTTGAAGGATGCGGCGGCGCGGTTGAGGGCTCGACCTTCACGCAGGTCGGCGATGCCGGCCTGTTCGCGCTCGATTCGCGCGGCCTGAGGATCGATGGCAATGCCTTCTCTGATATCGGCAACAACGCCGTTCAGGTGTGGCGCTCGCAAAAGGGCGAGGATGGCACACAGATCACCCATAACCGGATTTCACATGTCGGTGCGCGCGATGGCGGCAACGGGCAGAACGGTAATGGCGTCAACATTTTCCGCGCCGGCGCGGTGGTGGTGAGCGCCAACACCATCAGGGACTGCGCCTTTTCCGGCATCCGCAGCAATGGCGGGTCGAACGTCATCGTTACCGCCAACAGCATCACGCGCTCGGGCGAGGTGGCGATCTTCATTGAATTTGCCTTCGAGGGTGCAAGCATCGCCAACAACATAATCGACGCAGCTGCAGCCGGAATCTCGGTCAGCAATTTCGATTCAGGCGGCAGGCTGGCCTCCGTCGTTGGCAATGTCGTGCGCGGGATCACCACCAAAAGCCTGAGCAATCCCGATACGCGGCCCTATGGTATCGCGGTTGAAGCCGACACAACGGTCATCGGCAATACGGTCGAAAACGTGCCCGGCGTCGGTATTCGCGTTGGCTGGGGGCCTTATCTGCGCAATGTGACGGCAAGCGCCAATGTGGTGCGCGAGAGCGACATCGGCATCGGCGTGTCGCTCGTCAAGGGCGCGGGCAAGGCGATCGTTGCTGACAACATCATCGCCGGCTCAAAGACCGCCCTTGCCGGCATGGAGTGGCAGACGAACGTGACGGGTGATCTGACGCGCGCAGCCGATGGCCAGCAGGCCAACCTCACCTTCGCCCGCAATCGCGCCGGCTGAAACGGAAAGCCAGGCGATGCGGCATCAACCCGCCTTAGGGTGCGGGACCGCCGACAACGCCTGCTCAAATGCCCGCCCAGGACGAATTCCACCGGTTTCGATACCGCGCCAGTTCCGCTGTCTGGGTCGGCGGAAGCGTTCGAATTCGCCAGCCTCGTCGTCGGACATGGTCACAAAGCTCGCAATCAGCGCCGCCGCCGCTGTCTCGGAAGCGCGGGTCGCCCCATCATCGATCTTGAGCGCAAAGCCAAGTCCGCGATCTGGGAAGGCGCCACAGAAGACGCCTTCCGCGCCCGTCTTGACGAATACCCGTTCGCCGAAGAGACGCATGACGTCGGTGCAGAAACGCCCGGTGCCCGCCACCATCTGCGGCGCCACAGCGCAGGCCTTGCGAATGCGCTCGCAGGCGCGGCCACGTTCGGGCGACAGCCCATGTCCGGTGCCAAAGCGGGCGAAGGCTATCGCCACCTGATCAAGCGGCATGGCGTAGGTCGGGATCGAGCAGCCATCGGTGCCGCAGATTTCAGCACCAAGTGATACGCCCACCATCTCTTCCAGTGCCCGCCGCACTTCCACCTGCACGGGATGATCAGCCTTGACATATCCCGCCGGCGCATAACCACGGTGAACTGCCAGCGCCAGAAAGCCGCAATGCTTGCCGGAGCAATTATTGTGCAGCGCTGACGGTTCGAGATTGCTTCGCGCCATGGTACGCGAGGCGATCTCGCCCATCGGCCAATGCGCCCCGCATTCGAGCGCTGCGGCACTCAAGCCAAGCCGCGCCAGAATCGCTGCCGCGCGCTCGGCATGTGCTGCTTCGCCCGAATGCGAGGCACACGCCATCGCCAAATCTTCATTGGAATAGGCAAAATGATCAGCGGCACCCGATTCAACGAGGGCTAGCGCCTGAATTGCCTTGACCGCCGATCGGGGATACACCGCGCGCTTCGTATCGCCCCATGAAAAGACCGTCTGGCCACGGTCGTTCATCACCGCTACAGACCCGGTATGGCGGCTCTCGATCAACGAGCCGCGACTGACTTCGATCAGTACTTCGTCCATACTTGCGGCCCTATGTCTGGCGTGGTGATTGATGCGTAATTATGTCAAGCTATCGCTGTTACCTTTCCTCATTACGGCAATTCAACACCTCGTCCAATGTTCATTCGAGCGCGACCGACATGATGGAATCATCTGCAGGCTCGTTCCCTGTTCCAGCCGGCTTTGCGAGCTTCGATGCGTTGGCCAATACGTTTGCCAGCATCGCATCCCAGGCTGGCTGTGTGATCCTTGCCGTCTATGCGAGCGATTTCACCATGCGGCAGAAATCGGATGCCTCGCCGGTATGCGAGGCGGATGAGGCGGCTGAACTGATCATCCTGCGGCTGCTGCAAGAGTTGCTACCCGAGGTTCCGATCATTGCCGAGGAAGCGGTAGCCCAGGGCCGTGTGCCTGACATCAGCAACGGCGTCTTCCTGCTTGTCGACCCGCTCGACGGCACAGTCGAATTTGCCGGGCGCAACGGCGAATTCACCGTCAATATTGCACTCATCGTGCAAGGCGTGCCGGTCTGCGGTATCGTCTATTCACCGCTCGACGGCGCGCTTTATCTTGGCGGCGAGCATGCGCGCAAGGCACAACTGGCCGCTGGCGCCCCGTTTGACCCCGCCAGTTCCACCGCCATCCACGTCCGCCAGCCCGGAACGCCGCTTGACGTTGTGATGAGCCGCTCGCACCGCTGCACCAGGACCGAAGCCTGGGCTGATGCCCAGGGCGAGAACCGGGTGGTGACACGCGGATCAGCGCTAAAATTCGGCCTGCTGGCGGATGGCAGTGCCGATCTCTATCCTCGTTTCACGCCGACCATGGAATGGGACACTGCTGCCGGTCATGCCGTCCTGCGGGCGGCGGGCGGAAGCCTGCTGACCCCCGATGACAAGCCTTTTGTCTACGGCAAGATCAGCGAGGGGTTCCGCAACGGGCCGTTCATTGCGCGCGGCGGCACCTCGACCTGAGCTCAATACCGGGTGACGAAGCGCTCCACGGCGGACGCCACCGCTTCGCTTGAGGCAAGCGCCAACGCATCCTCGGCCATGAGCTGGATTTCGGCGGACGAATAGGCTTTCAGCGCCTCCATGACATCGCCAAAAGCGGCCGGGCGCATCGACAGCGAGCGCACGCCAAGGCCAAACAGCAGCAGTGCTGACTGGGGATCGCCGGCAAGCTCGCCACAGACGGAGAGCGGGCGTTGCGAGACGGCGGCCGCTTCCACCAGCAACTGGATCAAACGCAGGAGCGCCGGGCTCGGCATGAGATCGCGCCGGTGATGGCGGGCATGCCCGTCAGTGAACTGCGCCAGATCATTGGTGCCCAACGAGAAGAAATCGGCATGAGCGGCAAAGGCTTTGGCCATCAGCGCGGTCGCCGGCACTTCGACCATGATGCCCAGCGCGACAGGCCATAAATGGGGGATGTGATCGGCCTCCAGACGCTCATGGACGCGCACCAGCGCCGCCCGTGCCGCAATGACATCGGTGACTTCGCTTACTTTGGGCAGCAGCAGACGTAAATCAGCGCCGATAGCCGACTGGAGAAGGGCTGCGATCTGACGTTCAAAGATTGCGGGGTGCTCGCCCGCGGCAATCGCCTTGGCGAGAAAGGGCAGCGGCTTGTCGGGCGCCGCGTCAAAAGTACGGGCAATCACGGTACGACCGGCGAAGATGTCGAATATCGGACGCAACGCTGCGATCTGCTCTGCTTCGCTCGGGACGTCGCTGCGCTCGAGGAAGGCCATTTCCGTTCGCAACAGGCCAATGCCCAGCGCGCCAGCGGCAAAGGCAGCCTGCGCATCCTTGAGGCTGGCGACGTTGGCGAAGAGTTCGGCCAGTACGCCATCGCTGCTCTCGGCATAGCCATTGGTGGGCGGCGTCGGTTGCGCCTCGCTCTCGGGCATACGTCGCGATTGCAGACGATGAAGGGTTGTGGGATCGGGGTCGAAGACAAGTTCGCCGGTGGCGCCATCAAAGATCGCGGATGATGGCAGTTGCGACGGGATGACGCCTTCAGCCCCGCACACTGCGGGAATACCTGCGGATTTCAACAGGACGGCCGTATGCGAAGTGGTGGCCCCGCGACGGTCGATGACGCCGGCAATTCGCGAGGGATCAAGTTTCTGCGCCAGTGAGGGTGGCATATCGCTGGCGATCAGAATGGCCGGTTCGCCGTCGGGAATATCAATGCTGGCGCCGGCAAGAAGCTGGATCAGCACCATATCGACGGCTTCTCCCAGATCAGCCGCGTGCGCTCGTAACCCGACTTCCTCGAAGCGAGAATAGACGGCGATGGCGGCAGCGCCCATGCGCGCGAAGGCGTCTGCTGCGTTGCGCCCTTCCGAGCGAATAAGCAACATCGCCTGATCCACCAATGCCGGGTCCTGGAGGAAGACATCCTGAAGCGCCAGGCTGTCGGCGATATCATGGTGGGAGGCGCGGGTTGCGAGGTCCTGTCGGGCACTCGACACCGCCTCCAGCAGACGCTCCACTTCAACCTCGGCGTCCTGCGCCTTGTCGAGCGGAACCGGCGGCAGGACCCGTGACAGAACGATCACCGGACCATAAGCGATACCAGCCGACATGGCGTGCGCACGCGCGTTCGACGGGCGCGGCAAGGCAGACGGAGGCGACGGGCTCCCCGTATTGATATTGTCGATGAGGTTGACCAGCGAAGCGACAGCCCGCTCGGCATCGGGGCCGCGCGCGTCGATGCGCAGGCGATGCCCGCTTCGCGCCTGCAATTCACCAAGCGCAATCAGGCTGCGGGCCGAAGCGGGACCGCGACCGGCCGTCGTGTCAAAGATCAATATTTCTGCATCGAAGGCAGCCGATACCAGGGCGATCTGCGCTGCTGGTCCGGGATGGAGCCCCAGGGGATCAGCAATAATTGTCTCGTTTGTAAACGTCGCGACGGCGGTGTCTTTCACCCTCACGGCAGCGGGTGACGCTTCGCCAAGGGCATTGACCGCGGCGGCGGCGATATCTGCAGCGGATTTTCCGGCCTTGGCTGCCAGGGCCGCCGCAAGGCCGCCTTCAAGGAACGGGCCATCGACAAGAAAAATCGCGGCGCGGAGCTCGGGCGACAAACCGACGAGACACTCGCGCAAGGCCGTCATGGTCTCGGCAACGTCGGAAATGACAACAAGTTCGCTTCCTGCCTGACGCCCGCTCACGACGGCATCGAACGGCGATACATCAAGCGCGCGCGGATCGGCGCCGTTACCAGGCGCTGCCAGCAGACCAAGCCCGAGTGGTGACAACGCCACCTCGGCGCCGGCATGCGAGCGAATGAAGCCGCATGCCGCTTCCGCCACCGCCGATGACTGCGCGACCAGAAGTATCGCTACCGGCAGGACATCAGGCGAAGGGCTCACATATATCTCTCCGGTCGGGCGCGCGGGCGTCATATTTCCACTGATATTTTGACCATGAACGCGCATCGATAGCGAGTCGAATTCGCTGTCAGCCTCAATCGGATGGGTGATGGAAAGGTCGTCATGAAACCGCAGATGTGAAATGACTAAGCCCTCATCGTTTTACCTTTGGCGAATACGCTGGCGACCATTTACGAATGATGATGTGGCAGGAAGTTATGGCTCTTCATGGGCGGTTTTACGGGCCAATCTCGTTTTTTTTGCGTTTAATGGTTTGGGATTGACGTCTGTAATGTCTAAAATAAGACCTTCCTGCGGGCGCAGGGTGCAAAGCCCGGCGCACGTACCGGTTGGCCGCTGAGGGTCGGTTGACAACACAATGCGCGGCGCTCCTCGCATTGCCACGTTGATCGTCTGCACCCTGTCGGACAGGTTGAGGACGACCTCCAGGCGCGCGCCCTCGTGCTGACGGCCAAATACGAGCACGCCCTCGGGCGCAGGGTGGTCGCTATAATCGCCGCTGTGAAGTGCTGCCGAGCGCCGGCGCAGCGCGATCAACTGACGATAGAAGGTCAGCAGGGAGGTGTGGTCGCTCTCCATCACCGCCACGTTGCGGCGCTGCCAGTCGCTGTGGAGAGGAAGCCAGGGTCGGCCTGTGGTAAAACCTGCAGCTGGTGCCGGCGACCACGCCATGGGTGTGCGGCAAGGGTCGCGCCCCATTGCCGGCTCGGATTTTCCCCACGGGTCGCTTATCCGGTCGGCTGGTATGGTTGATTGCGGCATGCCGATCTCATCGCCATAATACAGCGTCGGTGTCCCGCGCAGCGTCAGCAGCAGAAGGGCGGCGAGCCGTGCTCCCGCCTCGCCCAGCCGGCCCATCAGGCGCGGGCGGTCATGATTACCCAGCACCCAGTTCGGCCAGGCGCCCGGCGGCAGAACCGCTTCATAGCGGTTGATCAACTCACGCAAGGCCGGCGCCGTCCATGGCGTTTCAAGCAGATGAAAATTGAACGGCATGTGGGCGCCATCCAGGGCCTGCCCGTAATAGGCAGCCAGACGCGCCAGCGGCAGATAGGTTTCGCCGATAAGGACGCGGCCGGGGACTTCATCAACCACCTGCCGCAGCCCCGCCACGACATCATGCACGTCGGGGCGATCAGCGGAATAGACTTCGAGCAAGCGCTCGATACCCGGTCGCCCCGGACGATAATGCGGGTTTGGCGGATTATCGCGGAACTGCTCGTCCTTCATCAGATGCCACATGACATCGACGCGGAAGCCATCGGCGCCACGGTTGAGCCAGAAGCGCATCACATCATGGATGGCGGCGCGTACCGCCGGATTGCGCCAGTTGAGATCGGGCTGGGACGACAGGTAGGCGTGATAATAATATTGTCCGCTTGCCGTGTCGCGGGTCCAGGCGCTGCCACCGAAATGCGACAGCCAGTTATTGGGTGGCCCGCCCTCGCGCCCATCACGCCAGATATACCAGTCGCGCCGGGGATGGTGGCGGGAGGAACGGCTCTCGACGAACCATGGGTGCGTGATGGCGGTGTGGTTGGGAACGAGATCGACAATGATCCTGAGCCCCAGCGCATGGGCCTCGGCAACCAGCCGATCAAAGTCGGCAAGCGTGCCAAAGAGCGGATCAACCGCGCAGTAATCGCTGATATCATAACCGAAATCAGCCATGGGAGAGGGATAAAAGGGCGATAGCCAGATGGCATCGATCCCAAGCCCTGCAAGGTAGGGCAAGCGGGTGGCTACGCCAGCAAGATCGCCAACACCATCGCCATTGCTATCCTGAAAGGAGCGCGGATAGACCTGATAGATGACACCACTCTGCCACCAATCCGGCGCCGCCATGAGCCCGCTCCGCGCTGTCAGCGATGTCTGGCCGGCAGCGCAGGCGCGATGACGCGCTGAATCATGCGGCCCTGACTTTCGCAGCGTCGTTGGTCAGTTTTTCAATCAGCGATGTGGACAGGGTGTCCTCATCGTGATTGGCGCCGACCAGATATTGATTGACCCACATCACCGTCGCCTTGATTTTTACCTTGTCAGGGAAGTGAACGACAATCTGCTGGCCCTTCTCGATCCCGGGGAATTTGCGGAAGCACACACCGCTGGCCGAGACGTTATCAAGGCCGACTTCCATGTTGCCGAAGGAGCCTTCGACAACGACCGACTTCGTGGATGCATAGCGATCATAGCGCCGCCGGTTGGTGATCTCGCTCAGCAATTGCTTGACTTCGATGCCGAGACGGTGAGACGAGCCGGTCAGCGTATCGGCGATTTGTGAAATATCCTGTGCAAGCAACCCTGTCTGGCGGGTGATTTCCGGCACCTGCGCCACACCCTCGATCACCGATGACGTCTGTGTCGTGACGGTCTGGATGCTGCGACTGATTTCAGATGTCGCGGAATTCTGCTCGTCGACCGCGCTGGCGATGGCGTTTGAAATTTCGCTTATGTCGGAAATCGTCGCAGTGATCTCGGAGACAACGTCGAGAACGCTTTTGGCAGAGCTGCGGATTTCCTCGACCTGCCGGTCGATTTCGCCCGTGGCGTTCGACGTCTGGTTCGCGAGGTTTTTTACTTCAGCAGCAACAACCGCAAAGCCTTTACCGGCCTCACCGGCCCGGGCTGCCTCGATGGTGGCGTTGAGCGCCAGAAGATTGGTCTGCGCAGCAATGGTCGAGATAAGTGTGGCGATATCGCCGATCCGGGCGCTTGCCTGCGACAGACGGTCGGTCAACCCCTTGGCGCTTTCGGCGCGGCGCATAGCACCAGCCGTCATGTGAGCAGAGGTTGACGCGCGTTCGGCAATCGAGCCGATCGACGCTGACAACTCGGCAACGGCCGCCGCAACCGTGCTCACCTCTCTTGCGGTTGCGTTCAGTTCTCCCACCGAAGCGGACACCTGCTCGCTTGTGTTGACCGCATGGCTCTGCATGGCTCTGGTCGAGGTCGTCATGCGCAATGTAGACTGGTCGAGTTCCTCAACAATCCCGCCGACGCTGGACTGGATCTTGTTGGCAACCGTCGTCATGAATTCCCGCTCCTTGGCGATGAGTTCACGCTTGCGGTCATCAGAGGAAGCTTCCTCGATTTTTTTCAATGTCTGGTCACGATAATAGACAACCGATTTAGCCAGGTCGCCGACCTCATCCTTGCCCTTGGCTTCACTGATTTCGGTACCGAGCGCCTCATCGGCAAGGGCGCGGATGCTGCGGGTCAGACTACGCAGGCTGCGCAGGATGCTGCCGCGCAGCGAGATTGCCAGCCCGATGGCGAGCAGCGTCGACAGCATGGTGATGCCAAGCGCGTTATAGAGCTTCTGGGTAAAGCCGGACACGCGCAGATCGAGCAGCCGATCAAGATCATTGGCACAAATTGCCCAGAGATCGGCTGACCCCTTGAGAACCGCGTCATGGGATTTTTTCAGCTTCGCAAGATCGATGGAGGCATAATCATCGCTCGCATAGGCTTCAGCGATGGCCTGGACGTCCTGCTGAAACAGAGTGCTCGCTGCCACGAGCGCGCCCACCGGCTTTTCGATCGCCTTCCTGACGCTGCCATCGGTGCTTCCGGCATAGCCAGACTCAGCAGAGGCCGACACGCCTTCGATCGCCGCCTTGAAGCGGCCAGCGGCAATCAGAAACTCCGCTTTGGTCTTGAAGGGGACGCTCTTCTCCGCTGCATTGGAGCGCGCCGCGCCGAGCAAGGCGCCGGCAGCGTCAAGCACTTCCTGAATCTTCACGACCGTCAGATCCATCACATAGAAACTGTCGAGGTCGGGATCGAGAATGAGGTTTGAGCCGTCGCCGACCTTGCCAAAAAGCGTGCGCAGGGCGGCAATGGCCGCTTCGCTGTCGCCATCCCGCTTGACAGATTTGCCAGGCCAGCCGGCTTTGGTGAGAGCGGCAAGAGCGGCCTTGGAAAAATCACTCGTCTTCATCGCCGCATCATGGGTTTCCGCAGCGCTGCGCAGATTGCTTAAGGCCTTGGTGTCGCCGGCGATATTTTCTTCCGCTACCGCCGTCACAAGCCCGTTCAGCAATGGCCAGACGCTGCGCAGGTACACCACACCATTTTGTTCAGCCGCAGAGAAGGTGATGTCCTTGTTGCTCTGCTGCACAAAGAGAAACACCTGCAGAGATATCGGCACCAGAAACAGACTGACAAGGATAAGCAATTTGTGACGGATAGGTAATTTGGCAAGCATGGCAAATCTCACATCTAAGACATGCAAAACTTCTGCTTGAATGGTTAAGTTCCAATAAACGACGAGGGAAATAGCAAGACCCGCGCGACCTTCATATCGCGCGGGCAGCAAGGTTTGTGAGCAGTGACAGCAGGCTCAGTTGGCGATCACCGCCACATCACGCACATTGCCGGGCAGGCCCTGGATCGTACCCTGTTCGGTCGCCTTTCCGCTTGTGATATCAAGGGTATAGAGACGGCCATTGGCAACAAGATAGCCGGTATTGCCGCCATTCCCGTCCGCTGCGATGTCAAAAGCGACATCATTTGCCTTGACCCCCGTCGCACCAATCGATGTCAACACTCCATCATTTGGTGGTACCTGTTTCAGATAGGTGCCAAGAGCGGCATCGATATCATAGAGGGCTGTTTCCTTCGTTCCCTTGAACGAGTTTGAATAGGCACCGGCGGTGACTTTGGGTGTCTTGCCCTTGTTGACGTCAGTCTCGGCATAATTAAGCGGCTTGTCGGTGATGACCTTGCCATCATCGACATTGGCCCGCAGATTAGTGCCATCTGCGCCGATCACCCGCAGGCGATCAGCGACGGGATTGAAGTCGACGACGGTCGGGCCGGCGGCCACCATGGTCTCAAGCTTGACCTTCATGGTCGCTTTGCCGGTTGAGGTGTCGACAGTGTAAAGCGTTCCGTCGACGGCAAGTGCGTAGAGGACACCATCGGCGGGGCGGACATCAATACCGGCAAGCTTGCCGGCTATTCCTGTTACAGTCACCGTTCGGGTGATTTTCTTCGCCTTGCTGTCAATGACGCTGAGTGTGGCGTCGCCCGACAGCGCTGCCAGCATGTCCGCCCGCGCGGCAGTGATGGCAATGGTCGAGAGCGCTGCAATAGCGATGGGGTAAAGAATATGTCTTGTCATCATGGTTCAATTTCCCTGTTCAAAGCGATGGGGCCTGCCGCCCTCACGCGAAGTGAATAGAAATGACTGACATCCATGGATGCGCTGGATAAAATATATTTCGCGCCTGCATCCAAAGTGCAGCTTTGCGCGTAGTCGACTCTGTTTGCCTGCAACAAGGGGCGAGCCAACGAGGCGCCAGGACGATGTCATGACCGAGGCCGATGCCATTTCGTTGCTGATTGAAGCCTGCGCAGGGGGCGATGACCAGGCGCTGGCACAGCTGCATCAGCGTGAGGGCGGCCGGATGATCGGCGTCGCGTTGCGCATTCTCAAGCGCCGCACGCTGGCTGAAGAAGCGATGCAGGACAGTTTCGTGCTGGTGTGGCGTCATGCCAGCCGCTTCGACCGCTCGCTCGGCAATGGCCGCACCTGGCTTTACGCTATTCTGCGTCATCGCTCGCTCGAAATCCTGCGCAAAGAAAGCCGCTTCGATCTCACCGACGATATGGCCGTTTTCGAAGGCGCGAGTGACGCCGACGACGCGGAGACATTGATGGAAAAGCTGGATGGCGCGAGCCGCCTCAGATCATGTCTCGCCCGGCTTGAGCCAAAGCGACGAGCGGCAATCCTCCTGTCGTTTGCCCACGGGCTCAGCCATGGCGAACTGGCCGAGCGCCTGCGCCTGCCGCTGGGGACGCTTAAGTCATGGATCAGACGAGGCATGCAGAACCTCAAGGAGTGCCTGCAATGACCGGACTTTCGGCAGATGACGAAGATCTCGCCATCGATTACGCGCTTGGTCTTTGCGACGGCGGCGATGAAACATCGGCAAACACTCTTATGGCGCTCAACCGCGCCTTCGCGCTCAGCGTCAACGACTGGCGCGAGAAACTGACCGATATCGATCTCAGCGCTGCGCCCCAGCCTCTGCCTGCCGACAGCTGGGCCATGATCGCCCGGCGCCTCGAACCGCGCACCCTGCCCCGTCAAGCGACCGGGCGCACGACCCAACGCCTGCGCACATTATGGGGCGAGCTGGCCTTCTGGCGGCCAGCCGCCCTTGCCCTGAGTTTCATCGTAATGGTCGCAACGCTCGCCCTCCTGTTTGTTGCCAAACCCGGCCCCTCGCTCATCGCCGTTCTTGAAACGCCCGAGGGACGCCCGGGGGCAATTGTGACGATCAGCGGGAAAAACAACCTCGTGCTGGTGCCGTTGCAGACCATTACGCCTGATGAGAACCGGACGCTCGAAGTATGGACGCTGCAATCGCGCGATCGCGGCCCGGTGTCGATTGGACGAATGGCAAGCGCGCAGCGCCTCATGCTCGATCCATCGCGGATTGGACCAGCGGCAGAGGGTCATCTGTTCGAAATCACGCTTGAACCGGCAGGCGGGTCGCCTACCGGGCGTCCGACCGGACCTGTGTTGATGAAAGGTCTGGCACGAATGGCGCTGTGAAACAGGGTGTTTGCCGGATTGAACCGGCGTGTTCCAACAAATATCGGCCTGCGATCTTGATCTTTTTCCCGTCGACCTCTTTATAACGGCATGCGGGCAAGTTGATGGCACAGGCCAGACCCGGACCCAGTGGTAGGTGGTATGTTCGAACTTGCGATCACAACGCTTCTGTCTCCTGTCGTCCTCTTCTTCGCGCTTGGGCTCGCCGCGTCACTCGCCCGCTCCGACCTGGTCGTGCCGGAGGAGGCGGCGAAACTTCTCGCGCTCTACCTCCTGCTGGCGATCGGCTATCGCGGCGGCGCTGAACTCGCCCATTATGGCTTGAGCCGTTATCTCGCTTTTGCTCTTCTGGCAGGGTTCATCTTGTCGGCCCTGCTGCCATTCCTGGCTTTCGCCTTGCTGCGCAAGCTGACCGCTTTCAGCCGTATCGATGCGGCAGCGATTGCGGCGCATTACGGCTCGATTTCGGTTGTCACCTTTCTGGCGATGACAAGCCTCCTGCAGCAATTCCAGATCGCCTATGACGGTTTCATGGTGGCAGTGGCAGCGGTGATGGAGGCGCCCGCCATCTTCGTTGGCCTCATCCTTGCCCGACAGGGCGCGAGCACGGGGCCTAAAATCAACAGCAACCTGCTGAGGGAAATCGCGCTTAATGGCTCGATCGTTGTGCTGATCGGCGCGTTCGCCATTGGTGCGCTCACAGGGGCTAAAGGCATGGCAAACCTGAAGCCTTTTCTGATCGATGTCTTTCCCGGCTTCCTGTGCCTGTTTTTGCTGGATATGGGGCTTGTTGCGGGTCGAGGTCTCAGGCAAGGCTGGCGCCTGCTGACGCTCCCGGCTTATGCGTTCGCCGTCATCATGCCGCTGCTCTCGGCAACCATCGCGCTTGTAGCAGCATGGACCATCGGCTTGTCGGTTGGCTCAACCGCCATCTTCATGACGCTTGCCGCCTCCGCTTCCTATATCGCCGTGCCGGCGGCGTTGAAAGTAGCGTTGCCCGAGGCCAATCCGGCACTCAGCCTGACGCTATCCTTGTGCCTCACCTTTCCCTTCAACCTGCTCCTTGGTATCCCGCTCTACTTGGCGACGGCGCAGGCCGTGATCAGATGAGACTGAGCCGAGACATGAGCATCCAGGGTCACGGCGCCATGTCAAACAGCAGGAATTCAGCGTCGGCGTGCGCTTGCAGGCTGATATCGCTCATCGCTGTGAGCGAAGCGCCATCACCGGCCTCCAGCTGCACACCATCGACGGCGATACTCCCCCGCGCCACCTGCACCCAGCCGATCCGGTTTGCCGCAAATCGATGCGACAGGCTGGCGCCGGCCGGCAGGAGCGAAGCGTAGAGGTCCACATCCTGATGGATGACAAGGGAGGCCGCGCGACCCTGCCGTGAGGCGACAAGGCGGAGCCGGCCGCGCCGCTCCTCTTCGAGGAAGCTTTTCTGCGCGTAGCCCGGTTGCAGGCCGTTTGTCTCCGGCAGCACCCAGATCTGGAGGAAGTGCACGGGCTCACTGGACGAGGCGTTATATTCGCTGTGCCTGATCCCCGTGCCCGCGCTCATAAGCTGCACATCACCCGGGCGGATGAGGGCGCCGGTACCCAGACTGTCCTTGTGCGCAAGGCCGCCTTCGAGAACATAGGATATGATCTCCATGTCGCGGTGCGGATGTGTCTGGAAGCCGCCACCCGGCGCCACCTGGTCCTCGTTGATGACACGCAAGGGGCCAAAACCCATGTGATCGACATCATGATAATTGCCAAACGAGAAAGTATGGCGGCTGTCGAGCCAGCCGAAATCGACGCGCCCGCGCTCTTTTGCCTTGCGGATTTTCATCGCCATCGCGCTGCTCCATTGAAGAGGCGGCTGGCACGCCTCGCCATGTCCTAGGTTGGCTGGGCACATCAATCACGCAATGGGATGCGTATGCCCGCCGCAAGGGCTGGCTGGGGCGCCTGGATTCGAACCAGGGGATGGCGGAATCAAAATCCGCTGCCTTACCACTTGGCTACGCCCCAAAGTGCGGGGGGGTGTAGCCCAGCCAAGGGCGCGATTACAAGGCCTCAGTGACGATCTTCTTTTTAGCGACCGGTCAGTCTTGCCATTGCATGGCGTCAAGGCCTCGGTTATAGAGCGCCTCCGTTCGCGGCGCCGTGACGCCGTAATCGCCTGGCGGAGTGTAGCGCAGCCTGGTAGCGCATCTGCTTCGGGAGCAGAGGGTCGCAGGTTCGAATCCTGCCACTCCGACCATCCGCCTGCAGCGATCAGCTGCGGCGCAGACGCGCCGTTGCCTGCCACAAGAGGGGCATGGCAAAGGCCGCCACGGCGATTTTGAGCACTTCACCGGGCAGAAATGGCAGAAGTCCGATCTGGACGGCACGATGGACACCGATACCAAGCGATATCATCAGCCATGACAGTCCGCAGGCAAACAGCACGACATCAGCCATGCCCAGAATGATCGCGAACCGCCAGACCGAGCGATCAAGGCCGCGCCGGGCAGCGTTGCCCACGATCAGCGCCGCCATCAGGAAGCCCAGCAGGTATCCGCCTGTCGGGCCCATCAGATAGGCAGGGCCAGCCACCGCGGGCGGCGTGTTGGTAAAGACAGGAAAACCCATCAGCCCTTCGGCGACATAAAGAATGACGCTCAGCGCACCCAGCCGGGCGCCCAGCGTGGCACCGATGAAAAAGATGGCAAGCGTCTGCAGCGTCATGGGAACGGGATAGAACGGAACCTTGATCTTGGCGGCAATCGTCAGCAGGGCAGCGCCGGCAACCACAAGGGCGATGCGCGCTGCAAGTCCGCGCAATCCTTCCCTGCCAATCAAGCGACCAGCCAGCGTGCCAACATCGAGCGTGGTTGCGTTCATCGACCTTCACCTCCACTGTGGGCGTTCTCGGGCGCCCTCAACTTGCTTTACCATACTCGTTTCATAGCAAGAACGCGGCGTTTGGCAAATATGGCGGATCGCGTAATGGCTGACGATATTCCCTTCGACCGAAGCCTTGTATTCGAATATGGCCGTGCGGACTGGCTGAGCCCGCGCCTGCGCCGTCTCATCGCCAACAACCCCAGCCCGTTTACCTTTGTCGGCACCAATACCTATATCGTGGGCGTCGGCAGGGTGGCGGTGATCGACCCCGGACCGGATGATCCGGTGCACCTGGCGGGCCTCATCAAAAACCTCAACGGGGAAAAAGTGGAGGCGATCCTTGTCACCCACACCCATCGTGATCACTCACCTCTGGCGGTACGTCTGAAGGAGTTGACGGGCGCCCCGGTTCTGGGGATCGGGCCCCATATCGCGGCGCGCCCCCTCAATTTCGGTGAGTTTGACCGGCTGGAGGCGAGCGCCGACACACAATTCGTGCCTGATCGGGCGCTTGGCGATGGCGAAATCATCGCTGGCGATGGCTGGACGCTCGAGACCGTGCCAACGCCCGGCCATACGATGAACCACGCCGCCTTCGCCTTCAAGGAGGATAACGTCCTGTTTGCCGGCGACCATGTCATGGCATGGGCGACGAGCGTTATTGCGCCACCCGACGGCTCGATGAGCGCCTACATGGCATCGCTGCGCCGCGTCGCGGCCCGGCCTGAAACCGTCTATTGGCCAGGACATGGCGGTCCGGTGCGCAATGCCAAGCAATTCGCCGCAGCCTATGTCAAACATCGCCTGATGCGCGAGGCGGCAATTTTGCGCCAGTTGAAGGAGGGACTTACCACCATACCGGCGCTGGTTGGCGCCATCTATCAGGGCCTTGACCAGAAACTGACGGGCGCGGCCGGTCTGTCGGTCCTGGCGCACCTGGAAGATCTGGTCCAGCGGCAACTGGTTATCGCCGCGCCGGCGGCGACACTTACCGCAACCTACCACCCTGCCGGATGAGGGCTGCTGCCGCGATCGCCGGCTTTATTTTTCAAACTGGAACACTGGAGCGAAACCGCCGAAGATCATACGCTTGCCGTCAAACGGCATGGGATTTTTGAGCGCATCGAAACGCGCATCGGTTTTCATCAATTCGTCCATGCGGGACATGGCCGCGTCGCGCGTCTGGCGATCCGGCCATTCGATCCACGAAAAGACGATTGTCTCATCAGGGCTCGCCTGCACAGCGCGGCGAAAATCGGTGACTTTGCCATCAGGCACATCATCTCCCCAGCATTCGACAATGCGTACTGCGCCAAGCTCGACAAATACAGTGTTGCTCAGCGTTGCATGGGCGATGAATTCTTCTTTTGCCGCAGTTGGAACAGCAATCACAAATCCGTCCACATAAGCCATTGATATCACCTGTTATCGTCAGCGTTCAGCCGCCCGGTCCCGCAGTTCCGCCAGAAAATCGACGATCCGCCGGGCGTTGGTTCCAAGATCGAATGACCCGCTGCGCGAGGCGGAGCGCATGTCGATGCGGCTTTCGCGCTGCATGGCGGTGATTCTTATCACCACATCATCACGAAAGCCGTAGAAGCGGGTGCGCGCCACGGCTTCGATGATGCCGGGCGTGTAGTCCTTGATGGCGTTGGGATCGGCAGGCCGCCGCGCCTCCTGTTCAGGGGCGGGCGGGCGTGGTGCCGTGCGGCTGCGGGTGGTTGGTCGCGCACGTTGCGCCCTGCCCGGCGCGGGGGTCAGAATTTCTTCGGGGGCTTTACGCTCGATGATCCGCCAGCCATTGCTTTCAGCAATCTGCAGGGCCAGCGCGAAGGCCTCCGGCGCCGACACATCGATGCGCAGCGGGACAACCGTCGGATAGGCTTCGCTTTGCAGGGCTTTTTGTTGCGGAGGCAGCAAGCCGGCAGCGCGACCATCAACCGGATGATCGCGCAGAGCCGCGTTGAAGGCAGGCGGGTCATCGAAGTCGGTCGTTGCCTGGCGAAGATGGGGAAGCGTGAGGATCGCCGGCAGCAGCGTCGCAGGGATCACCAGAACAGCCAGCGACCAGATGATGCCGATCATGGCGAAGCGCGCGCCATCATAGCCTTCAGTCCAGATCCGCATCAGCGCCAGCACCCCGCAGACAAGTCCCAGCAGGGCACAGGCAACAAACGCACCAAGCACGGCAATTCCCGCGTCGCCATCGGCCGCGCCGGCGCGATGGAAGACAACACCGAACACCGCCATCGGCACCGACAGCGTGCCAAAACGCCGCGACCACACTGCCAGATGGGTGGATCTTTGAGGTGCAAGCGTCCAGGCGCGTCCGAAGGTCAGCATTGTCATGTCAAGGCACCCTCCGTTGTCGGGCGGGCCCGTCGTGCCGTGCGCGGGAGCAAAATTCAAGCATTTGGCAGTTTGTATTCCTTGAATTGCGCCCGCAATGCGGTCTTGAGGATCTTGCCTGTGGCGGTATGAGGGATTTCCGCCACAAACACCACATCGTCGGGAAGCCACCAGCGGGCAACCTTGCCCTCCATGAAGGTCAACAGGCTGTGGCGATCGGGCGTACGTCCTGCCTTGGGCACGATCACCAGCAACGGGCGCTCATCCCATTTGGGGTGGTGGACACCAATCACCGCTGCTTCTGCAACGTCGGGATGGCCGACGGCGATGTTCTCAAGATCGATCGATGATATCCACTCGCCGCCCGATTTGATGACGTCCTTGGAGCGATCGACAATACGCATGTAGCCGTAAGGATCGATGGTCGCGACATCGCCAGTGTCGAAATACCCGTCATCATCGAGTATGCGGCCGCCATCGCCTTTGAAATAGGATTTGGCGACCGCCGGCCCGCGCACCTTGAGGCGGCCGAAGGTCTTGTCGTCCCACGGCAGACGCTTTCCGTCATCATCGGTGATCTTCATGTCGACGCCGAAGGGCGCATGCCCTGTTGTTTGCTTGACGTCGAGCCAGGCTTCTTTGTCGAGATCCTGATATTCCGGTTTCATCGAGCAGACCGTCCCCAGCGGCGACAATTCCGTCATCCCCCATGCGTGCAAGACCTCGACGTCGTAGACATCGCGAAAGGTCTGGGTGACGGCGCGCGGGCAGGCTGAGCCGCCGATGACGACGCGCTTGAGGTGCGGCAGGCGGGCGGCGGGGTTCTGTTCGAGATATTGCAGCAGCATCAACCACACTGTCGGCACGGCGGCGCTGCAGGTCACGGCATGGCTATCGAGCATGTCATAAATGCTTGCCCCGTCCATCTTGGCGCCCGGCATGACCATTGTCGCGCCTGCCATCGGTGCCGTCAGTGCCAGCGACCAGCCATTGGCGTGGAACATCGGCACCACCGGCATGATGACATCGCGCGAGGCGAGCCCCAGCATGTCGGGATTATTGGCCATGACCGAATGCAGGACGTTGGAGCGGTGGGAATAGACTACACCTTTGGGATCACCCGTCGTGCCCGAGGTGTAGCACATGCCGGCAGCGGTATTCTCGTCGAATTCCACCCAGGCGAAATCATCATCCGCTTCAGCCAGCCAGGTTTCGTAAGCCACGGCATTTTTCAAGGTGGTTTCCGGCATGTGGGCAGCGTCCGTCAAAATAACGTAACGCTCGACACTCGTCAGCCTGCCTGCCAGCTTTTCCAGCAAGGGCACGAAGGTGAGATCGGTCATGATCAGGCGATCACCTGCGTGATTGACGATCCAGGCGATCTGGTCAGGGAAGAGCCGGGGATTGAGCGTATGATAGACAGCGCCGATACCGACGATGCCATACCACGCCTCAAGATGGCGATAGCCGTTCCAGGCGAGCGTGCCGACCCGATCGCCAAAGCCCATACCGTCTTTCGCCAATCGCTTGGCAACTTTGAGCGCGCGCTCACGAATGGTGCGATAATCGGTCGTGACAATCGGCCCTTCGACAGAGCGCGAAATCACCTTGCGTGCGCCGTGATTGAAGGCTGCATGATCGATGATGCGGTGCATCAGCAACGGCCAATCCTGCATCAGGCCCAGCATGACATCCTCCCCCTTCATGTCGACGTCAATGATCGATCTGTCGGCAGCTTACGCCACGAGGCCGCAAGTGCAATCGCCGGTTATAACCCCAGCGATTTCAGCGCTGAAGGAAGGTCGAGGGCAATAAGATCAGCAGCCTGCGCAAGGTCGGCGTGATAGGCAAGGCCGGTCGTGACCGCGATGCCAAGCGCGCCAGCGGCGCGCGCAGCATGAAGATCGTGGAGACTGTCGCCGATGACCGCGACCTCGCTCGGTCTGAAGCCGCTGCGATGAATATAGGCGGTGATCATGCCGGGATGCGGCTTGGCGCCAAAGCCTGAATCATAGCCGGCGATAAAGGGCAAATAGATATCAAGACCAAGCTGCACCATCTGCTCACGGGCGGCTGCCTCGCTGTCGTTCGTCACCAGCCCCATCGGCATGCCCGTCGCGCCCAGAGCCAGTATTGCCTCGACAGCGCCCGGCAGCGGGCACAGGCTGTCGAGGCCATGACGGGCAAACAGCAGATCCATCTCGGTGAAAAAATCCTGAGTAGCCTCACGGCCGATGATGTCAGCAAACGGCACGCCATAATCCGCGCTCGAACCGGCGATGATCGGTGAATGAGGGGCGAAGACTGCGCTGCGGGGATCGATGGCGGCGACGTCGATCAGCGCCGACTTCCTTGCCGCATCACCGGCGGCCAGATCGTCAAGAACTCTCAGCGTTGCCGGGCCCCAGGTGCGGGCGAAATCGAGGATGGTGCCATCCTTGTCAAACAACACTGCGCGGATCGCCATCAGTTGATTTTTCCCTCACGAAGGTTCACCACTCGCGAAGCGAGGTATTGCCATGTCGATTGATCTCACCCTGCCCGCGCATCGCCTGCTTGCCTTGCTGACGTCACGCCAGATCAGTGCCCGCGAGGTGGTTGACGCAACGCTGGCGCGGATCGAAACGATCAACCCCCGTCTCAATGCCATCATTGCAGTTGATGCGAAAGGGGCGATCGATGCGGCAGAGCGGATCGATGCCGCGCGGCGCAAGGGCGAAGATATGGCTCCACTTGCAGGGCTGCCCGTCACCATCAAGGATGCCTTCGACGTCGCAGGATTTGCTACCGTCGCCGGTGTCGAGGCGCTGAAGGAGAACCGCCCTGCGACGGATGCGGTGAGTGTGGCGCGGCTGCGGGCTGCGGGCACGATCATCATCGGCAAGACCAATGTACCACCCATGTCGGGGGATTTTCAGACCTGTAATCCCGTCTTCGGCACCACCAGCAATCCGTGGAAACGGACCCACACGCCCGGCGGCTCGTCAGGGGGCGCTGCGGCAGCCATTGCCGCGGGGTTGAGCGCTTTGGAGCTTGGCAGTGATCTGGGAGGCTCGATCCGCTGGCCGGCCCATGCCTGCGGCATTTTCGGTCTGAAGCCGACGCAGGGGATCATTCCGGCGACCGGCGGTGTTCCGCCCGCGCCCGGCACGCCGGCAACACCCAATATCCGCATCGCCTCGCCCGGGCCGCTGGCGCGCTCGGCGAAGGATCTCGCGCATGGCCTGCAAGTAATGGCCGGGCCGGAAGAAGACGCGCTCGTGCTCAAACTGCCGCGCTTCAAGGCCCATGGTCTGAAGGGCAAGCGGATCGCGATGCTGACCGCACATCCGCTGGCGCCCACGCAGCGTGCGATACAAGCCGGCGTGGTGAGCGCGGGCGCCGCCCTTGCCAGCGCCGGCGCGGTGGTCGAGGAGATTGACGACCTGCCGGCAAGCCTCAGCAACATCCATCGCCTGTTCACGACGCTGATGATGGCGCTGGTGACCCTCGATTTTTCGGAAAAGCTCAAAGTGTTTTTGCGCGAGAAGGCAAAGACGATCGCGCCCGATGATCCCTCCGGCGAGGCGGGACAAGCGCGGGGGGCAGCGCTCGATTTTGCCGGATGGATGCAGGCGGAAGGTGAGCGCGCGCGCATGGAGGCGGCGATGAAGGTGTTCTTCCAGCGCTATGATGCCATATTGTGCCCACCGGCAACCACGCTTGCCTTCGCCCATGATCATGGGCCATTCAACAGCCGCACCTTCGATATCGACGGGACGGCGCGCCCGCATGGCGATTTTTCCGCATGGTCCTCGATTGCCGGATTGCTGCGCCTGCCCGCAGTCGTAGCCCCGGTTGGTATGCATGACGGCCTGCCGCATGGCGTGCAGATCATCGCTGCGCCCTATCATGACCTGAAGGCGATCGGGATTGCTGGCATCGTCGAGAAACACCTGGGTGGAGCGCGCACGCCTCCCCTGCCGTGAGCGCAAGCGGTCGCCTCTTGCGGAGCCGGCATCTCCATGACCAAAGTGGACCCGGCTCTGCCCCGTGTACTGACGCTGCCCCTTATGTCGGAGATGATCATGCCCCTGTCCAACTCTGCCGTGCGCGATATCGAGACGCTGGTCCACCCCTACACCAATCTCGCGCTGCACCGCGAGACGGGGCCGCTGGTGATCAATCGTGGCGAGGGCGTGTTTGTCTATGACGAGCATGGCAAGGCCTATCTCGAAGGCATGGCGGGCTTATGGTGCGCGGCGCTGGGCTACGGCAATGAGGAGCTGGCGGAGGTTGCCGCTCGGCAGATCCGCACGCTGTCCTTCACCCATCTCTTCGGCGGCAAGAGCCACGATCCGGCCATCGAGCTTGCCGAAAAACTGAAGGAAATCGCCCCCTCGCCCATGTCGAAGGTGTTCTTCACCTGCTCGGGCTCGGAAGCCAATGACACACAGGTCAAGCTCATCTGGTACATGAACAACGCACTCGGGCGGCCGCAGAAGAAAAAGATCATTTCCCGCATCAAGGGCTATCACGGGGTAACGATCGCCTCGGCGTCCCTCACCGGCCTGCCCAACAACCATATCGACTTTGATCTGCCGATCCCGGGCATTCTGCACACCGGCACGCCGCATCACTACCGCAACGCGCTGCCGGGCGAGAGCGAGGTGGATTTTGCTACCCGACTTGCAGATGAACTCGAAGCGTTGATCCTCAAGGAAGGGCCGGAGACAATCGCCGCCTTCATCGCCGAGCCGATCATGGGAGCAGGCGGCGTCATTATCCCGCCCACCACCTATTTCGAGAAAATTCAGGAGGTACTTCAGCGCCATGATGTCGTGCTGATCGCCGATGAAGTGATCTGCGGCTTCGGACGTACCGGCAAGATGTGGGGCTCGCAGACCTTCAACATGCAGCCCAATGCGCTGTCCTGCGCGAAAGCGCTGACATCGGCCTATTTCCCGCTGGGTGCGGTGATGATCGACGAGCGGATGTATGACGCGCTCGTCAGCGAAAGCCGGAAGATCGGCACGTTCGGCCATGGCTTCACCTATTCCGGCCATCCGGTCGGCTCGGCCATGGCGCTGAAGACGATCGAGATTTATCAGCGTGAACGTATCGTCGAGAAAGTCGCCGCCAAGGCGCCGCAATTCCAGAAAAGGTTGAAGGCGCTGGCTGATCATCCGCTGGTTGGCGAAACGCGTGGAATTGGCCTCATCGGCGCGCTGGAGATGGTGGCGGACAAAGCGTCGAAGCGCAGCTTCGAGGCGAAGAAAATGATCGGCGCCATGTGCGTCAAGCATTGCGAAAAGGAAGGTCTGATCCTGCGCAATCTGCCCAATGACGCGATTGGCATCTGTCCTCCTCTTGTCATCAGCGAAGCGGAAATCGATCTGCTGTTTGACCGCCTGACGACAGCGCTGGACAAGACAGAAGCGGATGTGTCGGCACAAAATCTGCGCGCCGCTTAAAGTAACCAATTCATGAAAAAATTTTCAAATTTGTCTGGCTTTTGCCGCAATGGCGGCGTCAAATCTCCGCGAAGGTTCGACATTGATACGGACCTCACGGGAGAACGCCATGTTTGAATCCTCAACCAGACCGACCACGACAAGTGCACGGACAGCAACATCTGAACACGATCCCCTGTTCGATACAGGTGATGTCAAACTCGCCGCCGTTGCCGGCGCACTTCATGCCGGGCGGGTCAGCGCCAAACCTTGCGTTGAAGGCAATGTGCTGCGCCAGTTCCCCTGCGATTCGGATTGACGCGTCCACCTCGTCGCTCTTCGAGATGGCTCACGATCATCAACCCTTCGGCGAGATTTGAGTGGCATAAGCTCGCGTCCTGACCGAAGGACTGCCATGACGATTCGCTTGACGCGCCGCCAGGTATTGCGCTCTGCCTTGATGCTGGGGGGCAGCGGTCTGGCGTTTGGCGCTTATGCCAGCTGGGTCGAGCCGCGCTTTCGTCTGGCGATCCGCGAATATCGGATCAGCCCATCGGGGTGGCCGGCCGGCCTGCGGCTTACCGCCGCTTTTATCTCCGATCTTCATGCCAGCGAACCTTACATGTCGACGCAGCGCATTGCTGGCATCGTCGAGACGACCAACGCCCTGAAGCCCGACATCATTCTGCTGGGCGGCGATTATTGCGGCGGCGCCATCAACAAGCCGTTTATCGGCCCAGCCACCGTCGCGCCAATTCTGGCCGACCTTCACGCGCCGCTAGGCCGCCACGCCATTTTCGGCAATCACGACCACAATATCGGGATCGCCAGTGTCAGGCGTGCCTTCGCGGTGGGGCGTATCCCGACGCTTGAAAATGCGGTGACCCGGATCGAGACCGAAGCTGGCGCGTTCTGGCTGGCCGGCACGGCGTCCGCTCTTGCCTATTGGCTGCGGCGCGGCGGCGAGAGCGGGCCCGAGGAGCGCCCGATCGTCACCATACACGGGCGGCGTTTTCGCGGAGCGGATGATTTGCCCGGCACGCTGGCCAAAATCACCGATGACGCGCCAGTCCTCCTGCTCGCGCATGAGCCGGACCAGTTTGCGCAAGTCCCTGAGCGCGTCGCGCTCACCTTCAGCGGCCACACGCATGGCGGACAGGTCTACATTCCCGGCATCGGCCGCCCCTTCGTTCCCTCGCTCTATGGCGAGCGCTACGCCTATGGGCATATCGTCGAGAAGGGGCGCCATCTCGTCGTCAGTGGCGGGCTTGGCCTGTCGTTTCTGCCGGTACGCGCCCTATGCCCGCCGGAGATCACGCTGGTGCGAATCAGCGCTTCCTTTGCTGCGTAATTTCTGAGCACAACCATGCCAGCGATTGCGCGGCCATAAAAACAATGCGGGAAAGTCGAGAAACAAGTACCATTATGCCTTCAATTGAGAGTTTTTGACTCCTGTTTTTCATGATTCTGCACAAAATTTGATGTTTTTTTTGATTAACGTTTCATTAACTATATTTCGATTGGTTGGCGTTGGGCGAACGGGATGCGCAGTTGATGCAGTGGACATCCGCTCGGTTAACGTCGCTCGAATGGCTGATTGATTGGGGGCACCATGCGCATTCTGTTTTCTGCCTTTGCGGCAACATTGATCACCGTGTCTGTCGCACAAGCTGCCGACCCGCCGGCGGAAGCGGCACCACCACCGCCTGACTTCGATATCGCTTTCGGCGCCAAATGGCTGAGCGATTATAATTTCCGCGGGGTGTCACAGACCGATCGCGATTATGGCTTCCAGGGATATATCGAACCTAAATATAAATGGTTTTATATCGGCGCTGCCGGCTGATCGACCAGGCTGCCGACGCGGCCAACCGGCGAGTTCGATTTTTACGGCGGTGTTCGGCCCGTCTTCGGCAATCTCTCCTTTGATTTCGGCGCCACCTATTATTATTACGGCAAAGAAACCCAGTTGTTCTTCCAGGGCGCGCCGATAACCCCGCGCGAGACTTCCTATGTCGAGCCCTACGCCAAGGTGGCCTATAATTTTGACGACAAGGGATCGCTTGGCCTGGCGGTCTATCACGCTCCGAACTATCTGAATTCCGGCGCCTTCGGCACATATCTGTCGGGAACATGGTCGATTGCGCTACCCAATGATTTTTCCTTTTCGGGTGAGATCGCGCGCTACTTCTTCGGGCGCGTTGATCCGTTCCTTGGCGGCATCAACTTGCCGGAATACACCTACTGGAACCTCGGTCTGACCTACTCGGTACAGAACACGTGGAAGTTCGACGTTCGCTATCACCAGACCGATCTCAATCAGGCGCAGTGCCAGACATTGACGACCGATCCGCGCGGTCTGGTCTCAGGGCGCTCGCGGTGGTGCGGCGCGGCAATTGTCGGCACGATCTCGTTTGATACCAACTGGTCATCGCTGAAATGGCCGCTCTGACGATCAGCGCCCCGGCAGTATAATCAGCCGGGGCTTTTGAGGCAGGCGGGTCCGCGACACGATCAATTCCGGCGCGGCCCGCTCTTCCACCTGCCACTCATCGCGAACCTGCTCAACAAATCGTTTGAGTGTCCACGGGTTGAAATAGTGCATGGGTATCAGGATGGTCGGCGACAAATGCCGCACCACATCGACCATACCCGGCAAATCGAGCGTCCAGCTGCCGTCAACCGGCACCAGCAGGATATCGACACGGCCGATGGCCTGTATCTGTTCGGGCTCCAGCGGGTGGTGGAGATGACCGAGATGGGCGATGCACAGCCCCGCCACCTCGAAAATAAAGATCGAATTACCGCTTATCTCCGTACCCCTGAAGGTGCGGATATTGGTCGAGACATTGCGCAGCCGCACATCGCCAATCGCGAGATTATGGAAGGCCGGGGTGTCTGGAATATCGCTCCAGCCCCGCAGAACATGGGTAATCGCCGGGTCAGGTGAAAATGAAAAATGCGTGGAGTGCGCCTTGTTCATCGTCGCGATGACCGGCACCCGCCCTGATCTTACATAATCGTTGTAATCGGTTTCGATGGTGATGCCCTGCGGGCTTTCGATCAGAAACGTCGCATGACCGACAAACGTCAGTCGCACCTCGTCGCGGGCAAGAGGCGTTGCCGCGCGCCATACCGGGCCACGATCAGCCAGCAGCCGGCAGGCATCGCCTGTTGCCGGCTGAGCCATGAGAGGCGCGGCATTGAGCGCGAGCGCGGCCAGAAAGCCGGCTATCGCCCAAGTGCCTGTCGCGTTAGACGTGCTGCCCGCCATTGATGTGCAATTCCGCCCCGTTCACATAGGATGACTGATCGCTGCACAGGAAGTAAATGGCCTTGGCGACTTCTTCAGGCGTGCCAAGACGTCGCATGGGGATGTCCTCCTCGACGATCTTCTGGGTGCCGGGAGACAGGATCGCGGTATCAATCTCGCCGGGAGAAATGGCGTTGACCCTGATTCCCAGGGGCCCGAAATCATGGGCCATTTCGCGCGTCAGCCCCTGCAGGGCCGATTTCGACGTGGCGTAGGCGGCGCCAGCGAAAGGATGGACACGCGACCCGGCGATCGACGTGACGTTGACGACAGCGCCATGGGCTTTCGTCAATTCATCAACAAGGCCGCGCGCCAGCAGGATAGGCGCAAAGAAATTCACCTGAAACACCCGCTGCCAGGTCGGCACGTCCGTGAGGATCGTACCCAGACGCACACCATCGACGCCTTTGGGAGAAATGCCGGCATTATTGACCAGCGCATCGAGCCGTGACCCGTCAGCGACCAGCCTCCCCTTGATCTCGGCAATGGCCCGCATTGTATCCTCGCTGTCCGACAGGTCGACCTGGATGTGATCTTCCGGCCCCATTTCCCACGGACAGTTTTCCGGAAAGCCGTGGCGCGAGCAGGTGATCACCCGCCAACCTGCGGCGGAGAACCGTTTGACGGTGGCATGACCGATCCCTCGCGAGGCGCCGGTCAGCAACAAAATGCGACGCGGTTCGCTTCCACGTGCCGTGGCAGCTCCCTCGCTGTGGCGCGTCTCGCGTGCCGGCATGTCAATCAACCTCTCTGCATCATGGGTATAGGCGGGTGATCGACCATTGGTCAGTCGGGGAGTGGCGGCGAAAGACCGCCCGATCATGGAGGCGAAACGGTCGATCACGCCAGAACTCTATATAGGTCGGCACGATGCGAAAGCCACGCCAGTAGGGCGGTCGTGGAATATCACCGATGGCATAGCGCGCAGTCATTTTAGCAATTGCTGCTTCGAGTTCAAAGCGTCCGGCGATGGGCCGCGATTGCTGCGAGGCCCAGGCGCCGATCTGCGACAGGCGCGGCCGGCTGGCGAAATAGGCATCTGATTCGTCCTCGCTCACCGCTGTCACGGCGCCGCGCACGCGCACCTGACGGCGCAATGATTTCCAGTGGAACAACAAGGCTGCCTGGGCATTCTGCGCAAGTTCGCCACCCTTCTGGCTCTCTTCATTCGAGTAAAACACAAAGCCGCCATTATCCACGCCTTTAAGCAGCACCATGCGGACATTCGGCAGGCCGCTGCTGTCGGCCGTTGCCAGCGCCATGGCGTTGGGGTCGTTGATCTCGCTTGCCTGAGCCTCGCCAAACCAGCGGTCGAACAGCGCGAAAGGCTCAACACCGGGGACAAATTCATCGGGTGCATCAGCATTTTTTGATGCAGAAGGTTGCTCGGACTCACCAGCCATTAACCGATCTCATGTTTTTCTAACCGAAGGGGAAGGAGCCGCCGTCGCGGCTGCAGCTGTGATACCATGTTCGTTCGTTCAAGTGATATCAGCTTTCGACCGTATCCTCGTGGACAATCTCGTCGATGGCTCGGATGCCATGCCTTCTTTATCTGCGCGGTCGTGGTGCCGCTGCTCGGGGGGTGCTCGGCGATTTCCATTCCTCTCGGCGATGTTTTCGCCCAGAAACCCTCTGGGCCGTCGACCGCGACCGTGTCGTCAGTGCCGGTGACGAGCGTCACGAGGCAGGCTTTGGCCCCGCTCCCCAGCCGGACAATCGCCAGTGAGGCTGATCCCGTCACCACGGGATCAATCGCTGCGCCTGCCATTCCTTACAGCCCGACGCGGTCATCCTTGACGCAGAGCCACCCAGCGCTTGCCAATTCCGGGCTGGCGTCCATTCCGCCGGCAAAACTGCCCTCCCCCGTCATCAGCGCTGATGACCTGCCACTCATCGGTGCCGGTCTGGCGACAGCCCATCTTGATCAGGACAGTGCGGCGACGCTGCCATGGCTGAACGAAGCCAACGGCCATGGCGGGCTGATCGTGCCAGTTGCCTCGCCTGTCCGGCAAGGCGATACGATCTGCCGAGCCGTTGTCGTCTCCATTCAGCCGCGCGGGCAGCCCAGCGAATGGATTCAGGCCAATGCCTGCCGTACGGGTGCCGGCGAATGGACGCTCAATGACCAGCGGGCATGGCGCAATCCCGTTTGACAGGATACCCATTGCAGGATTGATCAAACCACCCCACATCTCGGGGCAGTCTGACGATGTCCCGATCATAGCGAAGCTTGCGATATCATGCGCGATCCCTACCAAATCCTGGGTATCAACCGTTCCGCTCCGGAAGCCGAAATCAAAAAGGCTTATCGCCGGCTGGCGAAAACGCATCATCCGGATCAAAATCAGGGTGATACCAAGGCAGCCGCGCGCTTCTCCGAGCTTAATCAGGCCTATGAAATCCTCAGCGACAAGGGAAAACGCGCGCAGTTTGATCGCGGCGAAATCGACGGCGAAGGCAAACCCCGTTTTGCCGGTATGGGCGCTGGCCAAGGGGGGGGACGCCAGGGACCTCAGGGCTTTGAATTCGAGTTTGGGCCGGGAGCGGGAATGCGCGGCGGGCGTCGCGGCGGAGGCGCTGATCCGTCCGATATATTTTCTGATCTGTTCGGCTCGATGCGTGGAGGCCCTCAGGGGCCACCGCCCCAGCGTGGAGCAGACGCACATGTCAAGGTCTCGGTGCCCTTCGCCGAGGCCGTGATCGGCGCCAAGCGGCGCATCGATCTGCCAACCGGAAAATCACTCGATGTGGCAATCCCTGCAGGTACGCTCGATGGCCAGACCATTCGCCTGAAGGGGCAGGGTTATGGCTCGGCCAACGGTCCGCCGGGAGACGGGCTGGTGACGATTGCAGTCCAGCCGCACGCCCTCTTCCGCCTCGACGGCGCGGATATCCGCATCGACCTGCCCATCACCCTCGACGAGGCGGTATTGGGGGCCAAGGTACGTGTGCCAACGCTTGACGGCCCCGTCGACATCACGATTGCGCCTCAGTCCAATAGCGGGCGCACGCTGCGCCTGAGGGGCAAGGGTGCGCCGACTGGCAGCTCGCGCGGCGATTTTCTGGTACGCTTGGTGGTCATTCTTCCCGAACAGAGCAACGCACTGTCTCAGCTTGCGGAAGAGATTCGCACGAAGCAGCCCTATTCGGTGCGCGGTCACGATTTTGGCTAATGACTTCAAATATTGCAACAAACCGACTTAATCCTCACGAAATCACGCAATCAGCGCATATCTTTAAGCGAAAGGGCTTTCGAAACAGCCCTTCGTCGTTTAAGGAAGCCGATCTTTTTACAGATCGCGACGGGGCGGTTGCTGCCGGCTGGCGGGCCTAGTCAAGCCGAAGCGCAGATGGGAGTGTAGTGGGTGAGCGGACAATTGATGGCGGGCAAGCGTGGCCTCGTGATGGGCGTTGCCAACAAGATGTCGATCGCCTGGGGCATCGCCAGGGCCGCCCATGCGCAGGGCGCTGAAATTGCATTCACCTACCAGGGTGACGCGTTGAAAAAGCGGGTTGAACCGCTGGCGCACGAGATTGGCGCCCAGGTCGTTGGCCATTGCGACGTGACGGATCCGGCATCAATAGATGCCTGCTTCGAAACGGTGCGCAAATTGTGGGGCAAGATCGATTTTCTTGTTCACGCCATCGCTTTTTCCGACAAGGATCAGCTGACAGGGCGTTACATCGAGACGACAGCGGATAATTTCAGCAAGACGATGCTGATCTCCTGCTATTCATTGACGGCGATTGCGCAGCGGGCGGAAAAGCTGATGGGCGAGGGCGGCTCGATGATCACGCTCACCTATTACGGCGCTGAAAAATGGATGCCGCATTACAATGTCATGGGCGTGGCGAAGGCAGCGCTTGAGGCATCGGTACGCTATCTGGCCGCTGATCTGGGGCCGAAGAACATTCGCGTCAACGCCATTTCCGCCGGCCCGATCAAGACGCTGGCAGCCTCAGGCATCGGCGATTTCCGCTATATCCTGCGCTGGAATGAATATAACGCCCCGTTGCGGCGCACCGTCACCACGGAAGATGTCGGCAATTCCGCGCTTTATCTGCTGTCGGATCTGTCACGCGGCGTTACAGGTGAAGTGCATCATGTGGACGCAGGCTATCATATTGTGGGCATGAAAAATCCTGATGCTCCCGATATGAGCCTTGCCCAGGACTGACGACGGACACGCGACCATGTCTGGCTACTTGCTTATATCGCGCGTAACGATGAAGCGGGCACCGAGGGATGGCTGCCGATGACGCTGCCATCCCCGCTTTATGTGGTACGGCACGGGCAGACCGACTGGAACAAGGCGGGGCGCTATCAGGGTCACGTCGATATCGCGCTCAACAATCACGGACGTTGGCAGGCGGTGCGCAACGGCATGGCGCTGGCGACGCATTTTGCCAGTATTGGAATGGCGCCTGCCAAAAGCGGTTTCGTCTCGTCGCCCTTGCAGCGCGCCAGCGAAACGGCGCGGCTGATCCGTCAGGCGTGCTCGCTCAAACCCGACGATATTCATCATGATGACGGCTTCGTCGAAGCGGCGTACGGGAGCTGGGAAGGATTGACGCAGGCGCAGGCAAGAGAGTGTTTTCCTGAGGATTTTCCCCGCCGGCGCGCCAATCGTCTCGAATTCGCGCCGCATGGAGGTGAAAGCTTTGCTCAATTGACAGAGCGCGTGATGGCACGTGTCAGAACGTTGACGGCACCCACCGTGCTTGTCTGTCACGGCGGCGTGGTCAAGGTGATCTTCGGTGCATATATGGGGCTTTCGGCGCGCCAATCTCTGTCGCTTGATATCCGCCAGGACCGCGTTTTCTGGTTCCGTTCGGGAAAGGTCGTCTATATCTGAGTTGATTTGACGCTGGGAGCAGCCTGCCGCGCATTTACCGTCTTTTTCAGCCCCAATTCAAATTCCGCTCAAGATGGTGCATAAGGGCAATTAACGTAAAGTTTGGTCCGGCCTGATGGCCGCGACCAACAGGGAGAAGGCCGGAGAATTCCGGCAGAGAGCATCATGGCGAAAGCCTTTTTCTTGTGGTCAATGATGGGTCCGCAGCGGCGCGGTCAGGTGAGACATGCTGACTGAAACGCCCGTGATCTCAAGCGATCCGCAGATTGGCCAACTCACAGCCTCGCGCGGCCCGAAACGCCCTGATCTTCTGCGCGATGAATTGCTGGCGGAAATCTTCGCGGCCACGGTGACCATTCATACCAACAAGACCGCGCTGATCGGCGAACTCGAGACCTTGTCCTACGGCGAACTTGATCGGCGCGCGAACGCGCTTGCCCGGGGGCTGGCGCGCCAGGGCGTGACACGCGGCGATGTGGTCGGGCTGTGGTACCCGCGAGGAATTGACCTGCTGGTCGCCCAGCTGGCCATCACCAAGGCGGGCGCTGCCTGGCTGCCTTTTGATGCTGATGTTGCCATCGAACGCATTGGTGTTTGTCTTGCCGACTGTGAGGCCAGGGGGCTGCTTGCCCCGCCGGCACTCCAGCACAAGGCCAGCGGTAAAATCGACGTCTTGATGTGGCATGAGGCTGAGCTGGCTGATCCTGCCAACAACGGCGCCATTGATCTGCGGGCTCTCGGCGTTACGCCGGATGACCGCGCCTATCTCATCTACACGTCCGGCTCGACCGGCATGCCGAAAGGCATCGCCATCTCGCATCGCAATATCTGTCACTATCTGCGCTCAGCCAATGAGACCTATCTCATCCGTGCCGATGACCGGGTGTTTCAGGGTTGCTCGGCCGCCTTCGATCTGTCGATGGAAGAAATCTGGGTGCCATTCCTCGTTGGCGCGACCTTGTGGGTCGCCAGCGCCGAGACGATTGCCGACAGCGAAACCCTGCCGCAGATCATCGCCGGTGCCGGCATCACGGTTCTTGATACCGTGCCAACGCTCCTTGGCCTGATGGCGCGCGACATTCCCTCATTGCGCATCATCATTCTGGGTGGGGAAGCCTGCCCGCCAAGCCTGGCGGAGCGCTGGTGCAAACCGGGGCGTACAATTTTCAATTCCTATGGTCCGACCGAGGCCACGGTGGTTGCCACCGTTGACATCGTTGAACAGGGCGCTCCGGTCACCATCGGCACACCAATTGCCAATTATACCGCGTATGTGGTCAGCGAAAATCTGCAGCCGGTGGCGCCGGGAACGCAGGGTGAATTGCTGATCGGCGGACCAGGCGTTGCCCTTGGCTATGTCATGCGGCCGGAACTGACGGCAGAAAAATTCATCGCCAATCCCTTTACCAGCGATGGCAGCGACCCGATCCTCTATCGCTCGGGCGATGCGGTGAGCCTGGGTCATGACGGCAAAATTCTCTTTCACGGGCGCATTGACGATCAGGTCAAGATCCGCGGTTTTCGTGTCGAACTGGGAGAGATCGAAAGCAAGCTCTCCGCCCTGCCCGGTATCCATCAGGCCGCCGTCATCCTGCGCAAGGATGATGGCATCGAAAGGCTGGTCGCCTTCTTCGTACCCTCAGGCAAAGAGGCGCCGCCCGTAGCCGATCTGCGTTCAGGGCTTGCCCGACAATTGCCGCCCTACATGGTGCCGACGCGCTTCGAGACGGTCGAGGCGTTGCCGCGCCTTGCCGCCTCCGGCAAGGTCGACCGCAAAGCGCTCGCCCTGCGCCCGTTACAAAGCGCGCCTGCCAACGACGTGCAGGAAGAGCCGCGCACGCCGGTCGAGGCAGCTCTTCTGGCAGCGATGCAGCAGGTATTTCCTGGACAGACACTGCCACTTGAAGGCGATTTCTTCACCGAGATCGGTGGCCATTCCCTGCTTGCCGCCCGGTTTGTGTCGCTGATGCGCGCCGACCAGCGCTTTGTCGGCATCACGCTTCAGGACATGTATGAAGGGCGCTCGATTGCGGGCATCGCCGAGCGGCTTGAGCGGCGCGGACTTGGAACAGGCGGGCAGGATCGTACATTTGAGCCGCCGCCGCTGCTGCGCCGCTTCCTGTGCGGGCTGGCGCAGGCCGCCGTCCTGCCGGTCATTCTCTTTTTCACCTGCATCCAGTGGCTTGGGATCTTTACGACGTTCCTGTTGCTTGATCTCGATGTTCTCGGCTTCTGGGGGCAGCTCTTATCGCTGCTTGGCATTTATGTCGTCCTGACCATCGCCACCACATTTGTTGGCATCGCCGGCAAATGGCTCAGTGTCGGGCGCGTCAAACCGGGCCGTTACCCGCTATGGGGCGTTTATTATTTCCGCGTCTGGCTGGCGATGAAATTCACTCTGCTCGTCAAGCCCAAATGGTTCCAGGGAACGCCGATCATGCGCGTCTACATGCGCATCATGGGGGCGCGCATCGGCAAGGACGCCATCATCTCGGAATTCGAGGCCGGCACGCTCGACCTCCTCACCATCGGCGACAGGGTCAGTACCGGCACGAAGCTCAAGATCGCCAATGTCGAAGTGGTCGGCAACGAGATGGTGATCGGTCGGGTGGTCATCGAGGATGATGCCTATATCGGCACCTCAAGCGTTCTCGAGCACGATACTATCATCGGCAAGGGCGCTGAAATCGGCGATCTGACTGCGGTGTTGGCCGGAACACATGTCGGCGCCTGGGAGAAATGGGAAGGCTCGCCCGCCCGCAAAGTGAGCGATATCGACGAGAGAGAATTGCCGCCGCAGGCTGAGGCTTCGGTGCTTCGCAAGAACATCATGACCTGCGCCTATGTCATTGCCTTGCTGACGATCCCGCCCATCGGCCTGCTGCCCATCTTTCCAGCCTTCGGGCTGTTTGATCATATGGATCTGCTGATCGCGGGATGGAGCAAGGCCGATACGCTGTCGGTGCTGCCGCTGTTGACCTGGCCAACGTCAATGGCGCTCATCGTCTTCACCATTGCCATTACGGTTGCCATGCGCTGGATAATCCTGCCAACCCGGCTGCAACCAGGCCGTTATTCGGTCCATTCATCCGTCTATTTCCGCAAATGGGCGCTGGCGCTGCTCACCGACGTCAAGCTTGAAACATTGTCGTCGCTGTTTGCCACGGCCTATATGCGCCTGTGGTATCGCATGATGGGTACCAAGATAGGACGCGGCGCGGAAATATCGACCAATTTGTCGGGGCGCTATGATCTGGTTGAAATCGGCGCCGGCAATTTCATTGCCGATGAAGTGCTGCTGGGAGACGAGGATATCCGGCGCGGCTGGATGACGCTTGAAAAGGTCACGACCGGCGATCGCGTCTTTGTCGGCAATGACGCGGTGGTGCCGCCCGGCACGCGCTTTGACAATGACAGCCTGCTTGGCATCAAGTCTGTGCCGCCGGCAAGCCGCCACATCAAGGCCGGTGAGACGTGGTTCGGATCGCCGTCGATCTCGTTTCCGACGCGCCAGCGCGTGACCGGCATTTCGGCCAACTGGACCTATGAGCCACCGCTCAGTCGCAAGATCGGGCGGCTTATCTTCGAGGCTTTCCACACCTCGTTTCCAACCATGCTGTTCATCACGCTTGGCTATTACACGGTGGAAACGCTTGATCCCCTGATGGAACAGCGCCAGTGGGGATTGGTATTCTGGCTCTTCCTGGTTGCATCCATCGTCATTCCGCTGATCATGACGTCATCGACCATTATCGTGAAATGGCTGTTCATGGGCGCCTACAAGCCGGTGATCAAGCCGATGTGGTCGTTCTGGGCGATGCGAACGGAAGCCTGCGCCGTTCTCTACTGGGGACTTGCCGGCAGGGTCTTGCTTGATTCACTGCGCGGCACTCCCTTTCTGCCGTGGATCTTGCGCCTCTACGGCGTCAAGATCGGCAAGGGAATCTGCATGTTCACCACAGACATCACCGAGTTTGATTGCGTCACCATCGGCGATTACTGCACCATCAACTCGTTGTCCGCCCTGCAGACGCACCTTTACGAGGACCGGCTGATGAAGGTCGGGCGGGTACTTCTGGGAACAGGTGTGAATGTCGGAGCGGGCGCGACCGTTCTCTACGACACTAAAATCGGTGATTTCGCCGATGTCGGTTCGCTGTGCGTGGTGATGAAGGGAGAGACCCTGCCCGCCCATACGGCATGGGTTGGCGCCCCGGCACAGCCGCACATCGCGCGCGCCCACACCTCGGCGAATACGCCGCATAATGCCGGCCTCACCCGCCAGGCGGCCGAGTGAAGACGCAACGCGCCTGAGTGATGAGCGCGGGCGCCGCTTCGCTGGCGCAAGCGCCGGCAAAGCCTTGCGGCAAATCGCTGAGATCATGCCAGTGAGCGTGTGCGCCATGATCCGCCGGCAGGCTCGACAGACCCTCCCATAATCCCTTGCCGCTCATTTTGGCGAGCGCCTCTTTGCGCACCCACATCTGCGTAAAATTATGCGCCAACGCCTCTTCCGACGCGCTGGCAAGCTCGCGGACCTCGGCGGAGGCAAATTCCGAAGCGGCGATGTCAAACGCCGGAATAGACGGGTCGATCGTTTCAAGATCAACGCCCACCGGGCCGGCGCGCGAGAGTGCAACAAGCGCCACGCCTTCCCGGTAGCTGAGGGAGAACGCGATACCACTCGCCTCCGGCCAGGCGAGATGAGGCTGGCGCGCCGGTCCATAGGAGAACAGAAGATCAGCCGGGTTCTGGCCAAGGGCAGCGGCAAGGATCAGCCGCAACGCCCGGCGTGCGGCGCGGTAGCGCTCGCCAACCAGCGGGTCGATAGCTGCGGCGGCACGAATGCGCTCGTCCTGCGACAGGCAGTCGAGTGGCGGCACCTCGGCCAGAACGACCAGCCAGATCGCCACCCCCGTATCCGGCAAGGGGCCGGGCATCATCGCCGGCCATTCGCGTGTATTGATGTCCATCAGAACACAGTGCGGCGGCCGGAGGGGACAGGCAAGCCAGCGCCGGCGATTTGACCGCGCGCCGCGTCCCGCCTAAACCGCAGCGAGGAGTGGCGATGTCGTTCAACAGTTTCGGTCATCTTTTTCGTGTTACCACGTTTGGTGAAAGTCATGGACCCGCCATTGGCTGCGTCGTTGATGGCTGTCCGCCGCTTTTGCCGCTGAGCGAGGCTGACATCCAGCCTTTTCTTGACAGGCGTCGCCCCGGCCAGAGCCGCTATACAACGCAACGCCAGGAAGCCGATCAGGTGCGTATCCTGTCGGGTGTTGTTGCTGACAGCGCCGGCATCCAGCGCACCACGGGCACGCCGATCGGCCTTCTCATCGACAACACTGATCAGCGCTCAAAAGATTATGATCGCATCCAATCGGCCTACCGCCCAGGGCACGCCGATTTCACCTATGATGTGAAATACGGCATTCGGGATCACCGGGGCGGCGGGCGCTCGTCAGCCCGCGAGACGGCGATGCGGGTCGCCGCCGGTGCGATTGCCCGCAAAGTGGTACCAGGCCTTACCGTGCGCGGGGCGCTGGTGCAGATGGGTCCGCACAAAATCGACCGTCAGCGCTGGGACTGGAACGCGGTGGAGGCTAATCCGTTTTTCTGCCCGGACGGCGAGATGGCGGCATTCTACGGTGATTATCTCGATGGCGTGCGCAAGGAGGGTTCCTCCATCGGCGCGGTGATCGAGATTGTTGCCGACGGCGTTCCCGCCGGCCTGGGGGCGCCGATTTACGGCAAGCTCGATGCCGATCTGGCGGCAGCCTTCATGGGCATCAATGCCGTGAAGGGGGTTGAGATCGGCGAGGGGTTTGGCGCTGCCGCACTGCGCGGCGAGGATAATGCTGACGAGATGCGGGCTGGCAATGACGGCAAGCCGGTTTTCCTCTCCAATCATGCCGGCGGTATCCTCGGCGGCATTTCAACCGGGCAGCAGGTGGTGGCGCGCTTTGCGGTGAAGCCTACCTCGTCGATCCTCATTGCGCGCCGCTCGATTGACAGCGCGGGCGATGATGTCGAGGTGAAGACCACAGGCCGTCATGATCCGTGCGTTGGCATCCGCGCCGTCCCGGTGGGCGAAGCGATGATGGCACTCGTGATCGCCGATCATTATCTGCGTCAGCGCGGCCAATGTGGCTGATTTGCCGGCGCTGATCAGGGTAACGATTGAGCGATTGGGGCATCGCGGTGATGGCATAGCCACCAGCGGTGGTCGCACGCTCTTTGTTGCTGGCGCCCTGCCGGGCGAGATCGTCGATATCGATCCCGCCGGTGGCGAGCGAGCGCAACTGGTATCGATCATCGAGCCCTCGGCGCACCGCGTCGCGCCGCCATGCATCCATTTTACAACATGCGGTGGCTGCGTCGCGCAACATATGGATGGTCGCCTCTACGACGAATGGAAGCGCGACAGCATCACAACGGCGTTGGGGCAACAGGGGATTTCAGTGCCACTGGAGGCGATGCTTCGCGTTGAGCCCGGCACAAGGCGTCGCGTTTCGCTGGCGCTTGTACGTGAGGGCAAGACAGTCATTTTCGGCTTTCACGGCGCACGCTCCAACGACGTTATCGCCATCACTGCCTGCCTGGTCATGACACCCGCCATCGCCGCAGCCCTGCCAGCGCTTGCCAGGCTTTTAAGCCCGCTGGTCACGGGGCGCGACAGCCTTGCCGTCAGCGTGCTCGATACCGCGCAAGGTCTTGATGTCTCGCTTGCGCCAGCAAAATTGCCGCGCGACGCGATGAGCCGCCTGTTTGCTGCGGCCGGGGCGATCGGTCTGGCGCGCCTCAGCATCGGGGAGGAAAACGCCACCTTCCGCCCGCCATCCCTGCCGACCGGCGAGATCGCTCGGCTGCAGCCGGCGGGCGGCTTTGCCCAGGCCGTGGCGCCGGTCGAGGAGGCAATTGCCGGGCTGGCAAAGGACGCATTGAGCGGCGCCAGGCGGATCATTGAACTTTTCTGCGGCAGCGGCGCGCTGACGCTGCGCCTGGCCCGCCATATGGCGATCCACGCGGTTGAAAGCGACCCACACGCGCTTGCAGCCCTCGACCAGACAGCGCGCCATGCAAGTGGTCTGAAACCGGTAACCCGCGAGCAGCGAGACCTCTTCCGGCGCCCGCTCATGATCTCGGAACTCAAAAACTACGATGCCGCACTGCTTGACCCGCCGCGCCAGGGCGCGCAGGCGCAGATGGCCGGGCTTGCGGCGTCAAAATTGAAGAAGATCGTCTATGTGTCCTGCGCGCCGGCGAGTTTCGCGCGCGATGCGCGGGTGTTGATCGATGGCGGCTTTCGTCTCAGCCGCATAACGCCGATCGACCAGTTCCTGTGGTCTCATCACGTCGAGCTTGTTGGCGTGTTCGAGCGCTGATCAGAGGGCTGCCACAATGCTCCCCGCATACGGCAAGCCAAGCTCAGCACCGCGCACCGAAGGCGTGCTAAACAGAAGATAGGTTGCCGCCACGACACTCATGGCCGCCATGAAACGAGCTCTATTCAACATGACACTCTCCCCGGCATCACTTGCCGCGTTGTTATGGCGGCACCATCGCGCAGGGCGGTTTCCAAATGGTTGAAATGGGCCATCCCGGCTTGGCCGCAATCGAAGAAGGGTTAAGATTTATGTCTGTGATGATGATCGCCAACAGGAGATCGGGATGGCTACGCCTGTCACGCGCCTTGCCTATACGCTGAACCACGGTTTGCGGGTGGCGTGGTATACGAGCGCTCTGCTGCTGGCGCGTCGCAACGAGGCTAAGCCGACCGATGCCGGCGCGGCGACGCAGGCGGCCCGGGGGTCCACCACCAGCCGCGAGGTGCTGTTGGCCGATATGGCAAGGCTTTTCACCCGGGATGTCAAAAATGCCGATGCCGGGATCTACCGGCTGGCGCATGACTGGTTCGGGCCGCTTGATGAAGAGGTTCGGCGCATGCGCCTTTTCCTCAACGACGTTCCAGCGGTGGCGCGGCGGCGTGCGCAGAAGAGCGCCAACGAGCCGCTCGCGACATATCGCGGCAAGCGCCCCGCCTATTATCTGCAGAATTTCCACTATCAATCTGATGGCTGGATGAGTGAAGAGAGCGCGGCGCGCTACGACATGCAGGTCGAGGTGCTGTTTGGCGGCACGGCGGCCGCCATGCGCCGGCAGACGATTGCGCCGATCGCCCGCCATCTTAAAGGCCGCGACCAGCGATCATTACGCCTTCTCGATGTGGGTGCCGGCACTGCCCGCTGGCTGAAGGATCTGCGCCCGGCCTTTCCTGCCCTGCCGGTCACGATTGCCGACATGTCGGAAACCTATCTGTCACGGGCGCTTGCCGAGCGCGGCAATGAAGGCCGGCTGACGGCGCTCCTTGCCAAGGCGGAAGCACTTCCGCTTGCCGACAGCAGCCAGGATATCGTCACCGCCATCTATCTGTTTCACGAATTGCCGCCAAAAATTCGTCGGGCTGCGGCGGCCGAGATCGCCCGCGTGCTGAAGCCCGGCGGTCTGTTCGTGATGAATGATTCGCTCCAGCGTGGCGATCATCCGCCCTATGACGGCATGCTGGAGCGCTTTCCCCAGGCCGTCCACGAACCTTATTATGCTGGCTATCTTGGCGAGGATCTCAACGCGCTCTTCGGCGCCCATGGCCTCTCGCCGGTATCGCGCGAGCGGGCGTTTCTGTCCACGGTTGCCGCCTTTCGCAAGGGTTGAGACGGCGGTGAGGCAGGCAAGGGCTTGAATTTTTGGCAAAACACCGCTATACAAATCTTCAGTTCGGGCCCCTCTGGCAGCCGTCGTTGACGGTTGCGATGTCGGACGGAAGTTCAACATCTAGGCGCCCGTCTCCTCAATGCAATCCATAGCGGAGCACGCGGCAGAAGGAATTTTGCCATGGACATGGTTTTGTCGTTTGCCTCGTCGTCGGTTCTGGGCACGCCTGTGTGGGTCTGGTTTGCCTTTCATCTCATGATCTTCATTCTGCTGGCTTTCGATCTGGGCGTGCTGAACCGCAGCAGCCGCGAGATGGGCATTGGCGAGAGCCTGAGGCTCTCCGTCTTCTATATCGCTATCGCCATCGCCTTCGGCGTCGTGGTCTGGGGCTATCTCGGATCGCAGAGAGCGATTGAATATTACACCGGCTACACGATCGAAAAGGCGTTATCGATTGACAATATCTTCGTTATTTCGCTCATTTTTGCCTATTTTTCCATTCCGCCAGCCTTCCAGTACCGGGCGCTGGTATGGGGCATCATCGCCGTGCTCATTCTGCGCGGCGTGATGATCGCCGCCGGGGCGGCACTCATCCATCAATATGAGTGGGTTCTCTATATTTTTGGCGCCTTCCTGATCTACACAGGCATCAAAATGCTGGGTGGGCACGACAACGCCCCTGATCTCGACCGCAATCCGCTCCTTGCGTTTCTGCGCCGTCACATGCGCATCACCGAAAAGCTGCATGGGGAAGCATTCTTTGTTCGTCTGCCTGATCCGGCCTCAGACAAAAAAGTTCTGTATGCCACGCCGCTGTTTCTGGCGCTGGCTGTCATAAACGTTGCCGATATTGTTTTTGCCGTTGACTCAGTCCCGGCCATTTTCGCTGTAACGACGGATACTTTTATCGTGTACACGGCGAATATCATGGCCATTCTCGGACTGCGCGCGCTCTATTTCGCGTTAGCGGCGATGGTCGCGCGGTTTAAATATCTGTCGATCTCTCTGGCGCTCATCCTGGTGCTGATCGGCGTCAAGATTTTCTGGAGCGGTCTGGTTGCCAAAGTCGACCCGCTGCTGTCGCTTGCCATGACTTTGGCGTTGCTCGGCGGCGGTATCGGCTTCTCGTTGTGGAAAACCAGATCTGCAACTGCCAAAGATTGACACGACGGCGGGTGGGTCTAGGTTGCGCCTGCCATCTGGAGATCACTCATGCGCGTCGTCCTTGCCCTTGCTGTTGCCATCTTCGCCGCGCCATCGCTGACGGAAGCGCGAACGGTTGATCGGCAAATCCCCGCCGCGCGCTGCGGTCGCCTTGTCTGCGGGGCGCCGATCGATGTCGTGTGTCATGCGCAGGGCGGGCGCACCGCGACGGTGGTGGTGCCGTGGAGCCGCGCTGATCTGCCGTCCTCCGTCATGGCCGGCACACTGACGCGTCTTACCTTCTCCTCGGGGCAATATCGCAGCAGCCTCTATGGTTCGCCACGCCTGCGCACCCGTCACGGCAGAAGCGAAGCCGTCTTCGATATAGGCCCATGGTTCGATGGCGCTCTCTTCGCCCTGCTGCAGACAAGCAGCGATGTCCGGGTCTCTGGCGATTATGGCTCCTACCGGGTCGAACGGCGCAAAGGCCAGGCCGACCCCTGCGCCATCTGAACCAGGCGCTCGTCACCCGACTGAGGTTGAATGTCATGAACGAACGCCTGGACGCCGTGCAGCGAGTGATCGACGCCTTCAAACAGGGCGCGATGGTCGCTGTTCTTGATGATGATGATCGCGAGAATGAGGGCGATCTCATCGTTGCCGCCTCCATGTGTACCAGCGAGAAGATGGCCTTCATCATCCGCCACAGCTCAGGCATCGTCTGTGCTCCATTGACCGTTGCCGAAGCCAGGCGTCTGCGGCTTGATCCGATGGTATCGGTGAACGACGCGCCCCACAGCACCGCTTTTACCGTTTCCGTCGATGTGCGCCACGGCACCACCACCGGCATATCAGCCGATGATCGCACCAACACGGTGCGCGCCCTTGCCAATGGCAATATCGGCGCCAGCGATTTCGTCCGCCCCGGCCATGTCTTTCCGCTTGTTGCGCGCCCCGGTGGCGTTCTCATGCGCTCCGGCCATACGGAAGCTGCGGTTGATCTGTGCCGTCTCGCTGGTCTGCCGGAAGTCGGCGTCATCGGCGAATTGATGAATGATGATGGCACGGTGATGCGCGGGCCGCAGGTGCGCGCCTTCTCAAGCCGGCACGCCATTCCCGTTATCACGGTTGCCGACCTGATCGCCTTCCGGCAGGTGCGCGAGCGGCTGGTGGAGCGTGTGAGTGAGTTCACCGTCACCACGCCCATCGGCCCGGCGCGTGGTATTTCGTACCGCACGCCATTTGATGAGCTGGAGCAGCTGGCGGTCGTTTTCGGCGATGTTGCGGGCAAAGCGGGCGTTGCGGCGCGGCTGCACCGTCAGGATATTCTGGCCGACATCTTCGGCGACCAGACAACATTGAAAGCCACTTATCACAAATTTTCCGAAGCAGGCTGCGGCGTACTCATCTATCTGCGCGAAGGCTCGGCTGGCGTGCCGTCAGCATCGATGGCGCCAGGCGGCAATGAAGGCCATGGCAGCGCGTCAAGCCGTAACGAGACATGGCGCGAAGTAGGGCTCGGCGCGCAAATCCTGCGCGACCTGGGGATCTCTTCGATCCGCCTGTTGTCCTCGCGCGAGCGCCGCTATATCGGGCTTGAGGGATTTGGCATCACAATCGCGGCAACAGAACGGCTCGGTGATTAGGCGCGCTCATCCAGCGGCTCGCTGCCCTGCGGGCTGCCATCCTTTCCAAGCTTGATCTTGCGCACCTTCATCTCCGCTGCCTGAAGCATGGTCTCGCAATGGGATTTCAGCGCCTCGCCGCGCTCATAGATGGCAATCGATTCCTCAAGCGGCACGTCGCCACGCTCAAGCTTGCTGACGATCTGTTCGAGTTCGGCCAGCGCCTTCTCGAAACTCAAGCCGCCGAGATCAGTTTTACTGTCGCTTGCTTTGGCCACGGAGCCTCCTTCAGACGCTTGCCATACCAGCACCGGTTGCCTGCGGAAAGGCGGAAATGATTTCTTCAACAATCGGCCCGTTGAGCTTTTCTTCAAGGCGGCTCAGGGCGCGCGCCACGACGCCACCATCGAAGGCGCGATGGTCGAAGGAAAAAAAGAGTTCCAGCGACCCGTCATCCGCCATAGCGCCGTAGGACAACAGCACGGTGAACATATGGACGGCGTTGGTGATCGTCACACCCTGCCCGGCCAGAGATGAAATACCGAAGGTACCAAAATAATTGGCACGCTGGCGGCCGATATTGAGGCCAAGCCACCATATCAGGCGGCGCAGGGGCAGAGGCAGGGAGGCTATCGCGAACACGCGACGGAAATCGCGCTCCTCCTGCCAGTCAACGGTCTTGGCGCGGCGCAGGCGCTCGGCGAGTTCGCCCAGCGACATATGCTCCGGTCCCTTCATGCGCACGAAGAAGAGCGTCGGCTCGCCGTCGAACACCCGTTCGGTAGCGATCATCGACACGCTCATGGGATATTCGTAGATGTGCGGCCAAGGGAATTTGACATAGGCGCGGCGCAGTTCCGGCATGTCGGCTGCCACCAGCCCGTAGGCTCTGGCAATCATTGCCGGCCATAGCGGTTTGGCGCCGCGGGGCAATTGCGCCAGCACTCTGGCAAGCGGACCCAATCCGAGGCGGCGCGAAATCACGCCCTTCGTGGTGTCGCCAGCAAAATAACAGACATCGGCGATGATACGACGTGGCCCTGACAGAGCAATGCTGCGCCCTTTCATGATGCCTCTCCCGGTGACGCGGCGCTCACATGCCCATCAGCGCGCTTACATGGGAATCGACCGAGCGCGCCAAGCCTTCGAGATCATAGCCACCTTCGAGCACCGAGACGAGCCGCGAGCCGGCATGCTTGTCAGCGATATCCATCAGTCTGCGGGTGACGAGACCGAAATCGCGCTCGTGAACGTTGAGCTGGGCCAGTGGGTCTCGCGAGTGGGCGTCAAAGCCAGCAGAAATGATGACAAACTCGGGCGCGAATTTGTCGAGCGCCGGCAGGATCGCCGTATCAAAGGCGTCGATGAATTCCTCCGACCCCTCGCCCGGCCGCAGCGGACAATTGACGATATTGCCAACGCCGCGCTCAGCCCGCGCGCCGGTGCCGGGATAGCACGGCATCTGGTGGGTCGAGGCATACATCACAGACTTATCCTCCCAGAAAATATCCTGGGTGCCATTGCCGTGATGAACGTCAAAATCGATGATGGCAACGCGGCCGATGCCGTGCTTGTGCTGGACATGGCGGGCAGCAATCGCCGCATTGTTGAGAAAGCAGAAGCCCATCGCCCGGACGCGCTCGGCATGATGGCCGGGCGGGCGGATGGCGCAGAAGGCGTTATCCACTTGTCGTGACAGCACCTCGTCGCTTGCCTGAATGACGGCGCCGGCGCCGCGCATCAGCGCCTCCCAGGTGCCCGGCGACATGGATGTGTCGGGATCAATCGACACCAGCCCATCGCGCGGCGCCATGTCATGCAGCTCGTCCACATATTCGGCGGGATGAGCAAGATAGCCAAGATCAGGCGTGCCAAGGTGCGCACGCTCGCGGACCAGGGTCGAAAAGCGCTCATCCTCCAGCCGGCGCTCAATGGCGCGCATGCGATCAGGCCGCTCAGGATGGCCATGCGGCGGCTCATGGGTGAGGAAGGCCGGATGGGTCACATACAGGGTCGCCATGCGGCTGTCCTCTCAGTCAATCAGGATCACTTACGCCTAAAGCGCGCGGGCGCCAGCAGCAGCCCAGCCGCCATCAGCGGGAATGATCGCCCCTGATACATAACGTGCCGCATCGGATGCAAGGAAAAGACAAACCTGCGCCACATCATCTGGCGTTCCCATACGCTGCATGGGAACCGAGCGGGCGACCGCGTTGCGGGATTTTTCATCAGGTGCGAGGCGTGCCATGCCCTCGGTACCGTCAATCGGGCCGGGGATGACTGAATTGACGCGGATGCCCTCCGGTCCCCATTCGATGGCAAGCGTCCTGGTTACCATATCGACGCCGGCCTTGGCGGCGCACACATGCACCTGAAAGGCCATGGGGATCATCGCCTGCGGCGCCGAGATATTGATGATCGAGCCGCCCGGCTTGGCGATATGGGCATAGGCCGCCTTCATGACATGGAAGGTACCGAGAAGGTCGATATCAATAACCGCCTTGAAGCCATTGGTGCTGAGGGCGGCGGCGGGAGAGGGAAAATTTCCGGCAGCACCCGACACCAGCACATCGACCTTGCCAAAGCGCCCGGCAAAATCAGCAAGCGCGTCGGCGACTGCCTGCGGCTGGCGCACATCAAGGCTGTAGCCCGCTGCTTCAAGGCCGCCTTGTGAAAGGCGCTTGACCGCCGCGTCGACCTTGTCCTGACTGCGGCTGGCGACACCCAGCTGGCAACCCTGCGCGGCGAAGGCTTCGGCGATGCCCAGATTGATGCCGCTGGTACCGCCAAAGACAAAAACGCGTTTGCCCGACAATGCGAAATCGATACTCATCACAGCTCTCCAAAGGTTATCGGGCGCCTATTTCTTGCGGGTCATGAAGGCGGTGAAAGCCTGCATCGCTTCCGGCCCCCGCAGGCAGGCCTTGAAGTGTTCGGCCTCTTCGTCGATGCGGGCGAGCACCTCATCGCGGTCGCTGCGCAGCAAGCGTTTGGTGATCGCCATGGCGTTTGGCGGCTTGGCGGTAATTTCGCGGGCAACCTCGATGGCGCGCGCTTCGGTACCCTCATCCTCGATCATGTCGTTGATCAACCCCGCCGACAATGCCTTGCGGGCATCCCAGCGACGGCCAAGCGCGAAGAGTTCAAAGGCGCGTTGGGGTCCCAGCAGGCGCGGCCCCAGCAGGCTCGAGGCTGCCTCTGGCACCAGACCAAGATCAACGAAGGGGGTGGCGAATGTCGAGCGCTGGCTCGCCACCACGTAATCGCAATGAAGCAGCATGGTGACGCCAACGCCGACCGCTACACCGTCAACGGCAGCGACCAGCGGCTTGTTGCAGCCAACGAGCGCGCGCAGAAAATGCAGGACCGGATCGCCCAATCCGCCACTGCTTGAGGCGGCGATGAAATCCTGGAGGTCATTGCCGGCGCTGAAGGCCCCGGGAACACCAGCAATCAGGACGGCGCGCAAGGCAGAATCGTTGTTGGCCGCTTCAAGATGTCTGGCCATCGCCGAATACATCGCCAAGGTCAGCGCGTTTTTCTTGTCGGCACGGTCCATACGCATGAGCGCGACACCGCCCTCGGCATGATAGGAAATCGATGTCATGGTGCTCGCCTGTTTCCTTCCCGATTATTCAGCGGCGACAAGGGCGATATCGCCCAATGTGCCGGCGCCGTCGACGATGCTGGTTTCGAGGCCGGAAGCGGCGATGGCGATATTCTCGGCAAAGAAACGGGCGCGGGCAATGCGTTGGCTGCTTTCATGATCGGCCGGCCCGCGAACGGACGCCAGCGCCTCTTCGCCCAGCCCCGCTCCACCAGCAGCCAGCGCAAACAGCCGCAGATAGGGGGTGGCGCCGGCCAGCGCGTCGTTGGGCGATGTGCCAAGCGTTGCCAGCAGCCAATCACTGGCGCGCGCCAGAGCCTCAACCGCCTCGTGGAGGCGATCTGCCATGTGACCGAAGGCCGGCTGGTTGCTTTCCTTCAGGCGACGCACGGTGGCGCGGTGGCGATCAATCTCCTGGCGGACGAGCGCGCCATTGCCGATGGGCAGTTTGCGGGTCACGAGATCAATCGACTGGATGCCGTTGGTGCCCTCATAGATGGTCAGGATGCGGGCATCGCGCAGATGCTGGGCTGCCCCCGTCTCCTCGACAAAACCCATGCCGCCATGGATCTGGATGCCAAGCGAAGCAACTTCGATGCCGATATCAGTAGCAAATGCCTTGGCGACCGGGGTCAGCAGCGAAGCAAGCTCGCTTGCCGCGCGTGCCTTGTCACCTTCAAGGCGATGGGATTTGTCGAGTTCGGCCGCAAGGCGAAACGAGATCGCCCTGGCGGCGGCAGTCTTGGCCTTCATCTCCAGCAGCATACGGCGAATGTCAGGGTGTTCGATGATGCGGCTCATCGGGCCGGATTTGACGCCCAGCGCCTTGCCTTGGCGGCGCTCCATGGCAAAGGCCATGGCCTGCTGAGTGGCGCGTTCAGCAATCGCCACACCCTGCAGGGCGACGCCGAGGCGAGCATTGTTCATCATGGTGAACATGCAGTTGAGACCGCGATTTTCCTCGCCGATCAGATAGCCGATGGCGCCTCCCTCATCGCCATAGACCATCGTGCAGGTGGGGGACGCATGAATGCCAAGCTTGTGCTCGACGCCAGCGCAGCGGACATCATTGCGAGCGCCAAGCGCGCCATCGGCACCCACCATGAATTTCGGCACAAGAAAGAGCGAGATACCGCGCGTTCCCTCGGGCGCATCGGGCAGGCGGGCCAGAACGAGATGGATGATGTTGTCGGACAGGTCATGCTCGCCGTAAGTGATAAAAATCTTCTGGCCAAAAATCCGGTAGGTGCCATCCCCCACCGGCTCGGCTTTCGAGCGCAGCGCCGCCAGATCGGATCCCGCCTGCGGCTCGGTGAGGTTCATGGTGCCAAACCACTCCCCCTGGATGAGCTTGCCGAGGTAGGTTGCCTTCAGATAATCGCTGCCATGAGCGGTCAGCGCCTCAACTGCGCCCATGGTCAGCAGGGGGCCTAGCCCATAGGCCATGCAGGCTGAATTCCACATCTCGACGCAGGCTGAATTCAGCAGCACCGGCAGTCCCTGCCCGCCATGAGCCTCAGGACCCGGGAGGGCGTTCCAGCCAGCCTCGCACCATTCCCTGTACACCTCGCCCCAGCCGGTCGGCATGATGACCTTGCCGTTTTCGAGCCGGGCGCCCGCCTTGTCGCCCAGACGGTTCAGAGGAGCGATCCGTTCGTTCGCAAATTTGCCGGCTTCCTCCAGGATGGTGTCAACGAGATCACTGGAAAGATCGCCGTACATCCCAGCGTCCAGCGCCGCCTCAAGCCCGGCAACATGACGCATGGCAAACGCAATATCCTTGACGGGCGCAGTGTATGACATCATTCCTCCCTGAAGCCGCATTGGCGATATGGATCGCGCCCTTGGGGGCAACGGCTTTCTTCAACAGCACTGTCGGGGAAGGCTGGGCCGAGGTCAATGCTGGAGAAATGCGACCCTCGGCTGGCTGGAGAAACATGACGGTGACGGCGCCTTCGCGGATCATGGATGGGGATAACGATCTGGCCATCGCCGAGGCGGCGCGAATCGTGCGGACGGGTCAGCTCGTCGGTTTGCCGACGGAAACCGTCTACGGGGTGGCAGGCGATGCTACGTCAAGCCAGGCGATTGCGCGCATTTACGCCGCCAAGGGCCGCCCCACCTTCAACCCGTTGATCGTGCATGTCGCCAGCCTTGACGACGCGCGCTGCCATGGTGTGTTTTCACCAGCGCTGGAGACGCTGGCGCAGCGCTTCTGGCCAGGGCCGCTGACGCTTGTCATGCCGGTACGTCTGGACAGTCCGGTTGCTGAACTGGCACGTGCCGGCCTGCCAACGGTCGCGCTGAGAGTGCCGGCGCACCCGGTCGCGCGGGCTGTCATCGAGCGCGCTGGCCGGCCGCTTGCCGCCCCGTCGGCCAATCGGTCGGGTCATGTGACCGCCACCGAGGCGCGCCATGTGGCGCAGGATCTGGGTAGCGCGGTGCAGCTCATTCTTGATGGCGGCACGCGCAGCCTTGGGCTTGAATCGACGATACTGACCGAGATCGAGGGCAAAATCGTGCAATTGCGCGCCGGCGCGCTCACGCGGGACAAAATAACAGCCGTTCTTGGTTATCCCGTATCGGCTGCAGAAACCGGCGGCGATGGGCCGCTCGCTCCGGGCATGCTCGCCAAACATTATGCTCCGGAAAAACGGCTGCGGCTTGATGCGGTGTTTCCTTATCCGGGCGAGGCGTTTCTCGGATTTGGTGCGCTTCCGCCCCATTTATCGGCGCTTGCTCCCTCCCTTACCCTGTCGGCAAGCGGCGATCTGACCGAGGCCGCCGCCAATCTGTTTGCGTACCTCAGGGCTCTCGATGGCGGGACCGGTGCAGCCATCGCGGTCGCGCCGATCCCGCATGAGGGACTAGGCGAAGCGATCAATGACCGGCTGGCGCGGGCAGCCCTGGGTCGCTAAGTTCGCAGGCAGAAAAGGCCATTTCATGAGCTTCATCCAACCCACTCTTCTTCAGCGCAGCGTCGATCCACGCCTCATCCCCGGCCTGCGGGCGATTGTCGGCGAGCGATATGTGCTCATCGATGAGGCCGCTGTCGCTCCGCATCTGGTTGAATGGCGTCATCTCTATCGTGGTGCCTGTGCCTGCGTGGTGAAACCGGCAAACACCGCTGAAGTGGCGGCAATCGTTCAGCTGTGTGGCCAGCTCAACGCCGCGATCGTGCCGCAAGGCGGTAATACCGGCCTTGTTGGCGGGCAGATTCCGTTTGATTCAGGCGCTGTTGTTCTGTCGCTGGCGCGCCTGGATCGCTTGCGTTCAATTGATCCGCAAAGCAATGCCATGACGGTTGAAGCGGGAATGACGCTTCGGGCGGCCCAGGACGCAGCGGCCGCCGCTGACCGGCTGTTTCCCTTGTCACTTGCCTCCGAGGGATCATGCCTGATCGGCGGCAATATCGCCACCAACGCCGGTGGCACCGCAGTGCTTGCCTATGGCAATATGCGCGATCTGGTTCTGGGGCTCGAAGTGGTGCTGGCCGACGGGCGGATCTGGAACGGGCTGAGGGCGCTGCGCAAAGACAATACGGGCTATGATCTGAAGAACCTGTTCATTGGTTCGGAGGGGACACTTGGCATCGTCACCGCCGCCGTTCTGAAACTTTTTCCGAAGCCTCGCGCCCAGGAGACGGCCTTTATCGGCGTTGAAACGCCCGAAGCGGCTCTTGGTCTTCTGAACTCAGCATTGGCGCGGGCCGGGCGCGGGCTCACAACCTATGAGCTGATGCCGCGCTTTGGCGTCGACATCGTCCTCAAGCACGCGCCGGGCAGCCGCGATCCGCTTTCTGCCCGCTATCCCTGGTATGTGCTCATGGAGCTGTCATCGGGTCAGGAGGAACCGCTGCGCCCCTTTATCGAAGGCATTCTGGAAGAAGGAATTGCATCCGGCCTTGTCAAGGACGCGGCTCTCGCCGATTCGCTTGAGCAGCGACGCGCGCTATGGCGGTTGCGCGAAGCAATGTCGGAGGTGCAATCACTCGAGGGCGGCTCGATCAAGCATGATGTGGCGGTGCCCGTGCATCTGGTGCCGCAGTTCCTCACCGAAGCGCTGGCAATGGTCAATGCGCTCATCCCCGGATGCCGGCCTTGTGCCTTCGGCCATGTGGGCGATGGAAATATCCATTTCAACATCTCGCAGCCGGAAGGCGCTGACCGCGACGCCTTCATTGCCCGCTGGGAAGAGGTCAATGCTGCGGTACATCGCGTGGTGGCGCGCCTCAATGGCTCGATTTCAGCCGAACATGGCATCGGGCTGCTGAAGCGCGAGGCGCTCGTTGAGGTCAAAGAGCCTGTCGAGCTTGATCTCATGCGCCAGATCAAGGGGCTGCTTGACCCGACGGGGCTCATGAACCCGGGCAAAGTTGTCTGACCCGCGTCCGACCGGCTCAAGGTATGGCCTGTGGGGGATTGTCAGCCCTCATGTGTTGCCTATTTCCGCGGCATTAACTGATGATCAACCAAGATTGATCAAGAATGGCAGCGATGACCTATTTCAGCGAAAGCCCTGCACGCTATGCCATGTCCGTCTGATAGCACCCTTTGCCGTCATGATCTGGTGGCTTTCAATATCAATCCGAAATCTTTTCTTGCAACGGATTACCTCAATCATTTCAATGAAGTGATCATGTTGATCAACATGCTTCCCGATATGCCCGACATGCTCGATGATGTGCTCGAATGGGAGCCTAAAAGCTACCCCAACCATTTTGCACAATCCGGCTTTGCCGGGCGCGAGATGGCGATTGCCGCTTATCATCAATCACCGATCCATGTGCGCGGCGCCTTCGACGCGGTGGTGTCGGAAATCGACACGCTGCTGCTGTCGACCATGTCGGACCTGAAAAGAACGCGCGATAATCCCGAGATGATGATCAATCTGGCCCGCCAGGCCTTAGGCGATCTGCATGGGCTCGTGGAAGCAGCGTCAGGCATTATCAATGCTGCCGACTGCGTGCCGGTTGACAGTCGTGATCATGAAAATCATGCACAGTCGACTATCGATGCCCTGTTCGCAGAGGCTTGATCGTTTGCGCTGAACGGCGCACAAGACGACATGGCGAACCAACCCAAGACACCGGATACTCCCGTGCTCGGCGTCTCCGTCGGCATCTGGCATGAGGAGAAAGTGCTGCTCGTGCGGCGTGGCAACGAGCCGATGGCGGGCAAATGGAGCCTGCCCGGCGGTCGTGTGGAGTTTGGAGAAGGATTGGCGGACGCAGCGTTGCGCGAAGCGCGCGAAGAGACCGGCGTCAGCGTTCATCTCGCCGGCTTTGTCGATTTCATTGAGTTGTTCGCGCGTGGCAAAGCCAACATCCCGCTGCGCCACGTCGTTCTGGCGCTGTTCGCGGGGCGCTGGACGCAGGGCGACGTCGTTGCTGGCAGCGATGCCAGCGCAGCGAAATTTGTGACCCTGGACGAGTTGTCGACCCTCGATGTAACGCCCGGCCTGCGTGGCTATGTCGGGCGCACGAGGGCGTTTCTCGAACGCGTGAAACTCAGAGAAAGCCAAAGCGAACCGGTTGCTGGCGGCGGCGACGGCGACGGCAACAATCTGCTGTCGGCGTTTGCGCCCATGCTGGTCGCGCTATCTCTGGCGGCAGGTGCGTTGCTGCCCTTGCCCGTCGCGGCGCAGACGCCAAGCCCCGAACCGCAGTCAGCGATCGACACGCGTGAGCCGCCCTATCAGAAAAAGATTGAACGACTGAGTGAAATACTGGGCGCGCTCACCTATCTGCGTCCCCTGTGCCGGCCTGAGGACGGCCCGCTATGGCGTCAGCAAATGTCACAGCTCATCGAGGCTGAAGGGACGACGCCGGAGCGCCGGGATCGCCTTGTCGCTGCCTTCAATCGGGGATTTTCTGCGTTTGCCGAAACGCACCGCACCTGCACGATCACTGCCGTGGTGTCTGCTGAACGCTTTCGTCAGGAAGGGACACAACTTGCCGACGAAATCGCCAGTCGCTTCGTTGACTGAACACCGTCGCGTTTCTGTCAAATGCGCCAATTAACCTCTTTGAAAGGTGGGACAAGACGGCGTGGTTCGGGATTGCTAGTTTGCAGGTGTCGAGAAAATGCCCGAGGAGTTGAGTGGCGTGTACAGGATCATATTTCCTTCTGATCGATCCGATGAAGATCAGCGACGTCAGGCCCTGGATTATATCACCGATGCCTGGATCGAGGCGGTGAAGGATGGACTTGATCCCAACCAGATCGCCGTCGCGGCCCTTGAGGCGTCGATCCGCGAGATGGTGGCGCTGCGCGGTGAAACCTACACGATCGACATGCTGGCGCGCCAGAGCGGACGCGTGGAGGCTGGAGAATGTTCGGCGCACGCAACGCGTCAGTGAGCGCGCTTGCACGGCATATGGGACTGGCAGTGATTGCCCTCACTCTGACCGGCCGGCTGGCGTTCGCCGAGGATGCTTTCGGCGGCAAGGGGCTTGCTGATCGCCAGCCGGTCGTGACCAACGCCTCTGAGGTACCCTTCATTCAGCCGGCCAAGACCGAAGTAAAACCGGAAGCAGTGTTACGCGACATCTCGGAGCTGCCAGCGCCAGTCGCGTTGATGCGCAGCCGTATTCTGGCAGCGGCAAAAAGCGGCGATCTTGGCGCCGTCAAGGCGCTGATCAGCGATGGCAGCGTCAAACTGTCAAGCGGGCAGGAGCCGGCGGATGATCCGGTGAGGACATGGCGCCGGCAATATCCCGAGAGCAATGGCGTTGAAATCCTGTCCATTCTTGTTGGCATTCTCGAAAGCGGCTTTGTCCGGCTCGACGCCGGCGCGGAGCGTGAAATCTACGTCTGGCCCTACTTCGCACACATGCCGCTGAAGAACCTCGACCCGCCGCGCCTGGTTGAACTTTACCGGCTGCTCACCGCCTTTGATGTCCAGCGCATGCGCGAAGCCGGCAGCTATACGTTTTTCCGCGTCGGCATTGGCGCTGACGGCAAATGGCAATACTTCGTCTCCGGACAATGAACTGCGTCGCCGTCAGCCACGCGGCAACGCATCATCAAAAACTACCGGCAGACCGGCGCCGCGGGTGACAATCTCGCCTTCCCAGGCGACACGCTGCCCGCGAATGATGGTGCCTACCGGCCAGCCCGTTACCTTTTGCCCGTCATAAGGCGTCCATTTCGCCTTGGAGGCAATCCAGTCCCTGGTAATCGTCACCTGGCGTTTCAAATCGACAACCGTGAAATCCGCGTCGTAGCCAACGGCGATACGGCCTTTGCGCGACATGGAGAACAGGCGCTGCGGGCCGGCCGATGTGAGGTCGATAAACCGTTCCAGCGTCAAGCGTCCCCTGGCGACCCAGTCAAGCATGATCGGCACCAGCGTCTGGACGCCGGGCATGCCTGAGGGGGTATCAGGATAGACACCGCGCTTTTCCTCCAGCGTATGTGGCGCATGATCCGAGCCCAGCACATCAGCAACACCTGATTGCACTCCCCACCACAGAACGTCAGCATGGCGCTGATCACGCATCGGCGGGTTCATCTGCGCGAGCGTGCCAAGCCGGTCATAACAATCGGGGGCGATGAGGGTGAGATGATTGGGCGTCACCTCGCAGCTCGCTACGTCCTTGTGGGCTGAAAGATAACGCATCTCTTCAGCCGTCGAAATATGCAACACATGAACGCGGGCGCCGGCCAGGCGGGCTAAAGCCACAAGCCGGCGCGTTGCCATGAGGGCTGCCTGAGGATCACGCCAGACGGGATGGGAGGAGGGATCACCCTTGATCCGCAGATCGCGCCGCTCGCGCAGTCGAAATTCATCCTCGGCATGGAAAGCCGCCCGGCGGCGGATGCGAGCAAGGATCAGGCCCAGCGTTTCATCATCCTCCACCAGGAGCGAACCGGTGGAGGAGCCGATAAAAACCTTGATCCCCGCCGCGCCGGGAAGACGTTCAAGATCGGGCAGATCAGCAATATTCTCGCGGGTTCCACCAACCCAGAAGGCGTGATCGCAGGACATCCGCCTTGCGGCCCGCTTCAGCTTGTCGGCGAGCGCGCCCTCGCTGGTTGTCTGCGGATTGGTGTTGGGCATCTCGAAAACCGCCGTCACACCGCCCAGCACCGCAGCATCCGCCCCCGTCTGAAGGTCTTCCTTGTGTTCCAGTCCCGGCTCGCGAAAATGCACCTGGCTGTCGATGACGCCCGGGAGAATGTGAAGGCCGGTGCAGTCGATGGTCTGGCCGCCGACATCGCCTGGAATCGTGCCAATTGCGGCGATGCGCCCGGCGGTGACACCAAGATCGCGCCTGCCGATGCCGTCATGATTGGCAACGATGCCGCCGCGTAAAACCAGATCATAGGCAGCCATCAAAATCTCCGTCCTTGTAAGCGCCGCCTTAGCCCCTTACGTTCCGCGCCGGTCATTGGCAACTCTGCTACAGGGAGGGAAGGCATGAGCCTTTCAGCGGCACTTCTGGAAGATCGGGGCGTCGTGGCCGTTTTTGGTCCGGACGCCAGTTCTTTCCTGCAGAATCTGGTCACTTGCGATGTTTTGAAACTCGCGCCGCTCAATGCCAGCCTCGGTGCGCTGCTGAGCCCGCAGGGTAAGATTTTCTGTGACTTTCTCATTGCGCGTGATGACGAGGATGGCTTCCTCGTCGATATCACGCGGGCCCTGGCGGGTGATCTGATCCAAAAGCTCAATCTCTACCGGCTGCGCGCCAAGGTCGAGATCGTCGATGTCAGCGATCAACTCGCCGTCGCCGCGCTGTGGGGAGAAGACGTGGTGATCGGTGATGGCATCAGCTACCGCGATCCGCGCCATCCGCGCCTCGGCCAGCGCGCTTTTCTGCCGCGACAGGACGCTTCAACGTTACTCATTGCCGCAACCGCGACGATCGTCGATGCCGATGCCTATCACGCCCATCGCATCGCCTTGGCGATCCCGGAAGGCGGCAAGGATTTCACGCTTGGCGACACGTTTCCCCACGAGGCTGATCTCGACCGGCTCGGCGGGGTTGATTTTGCCAAGGGTTGCTATGTCGGGCAGGAGGTGGTGAGCCGCATGGAGCACCGCACCAGCGTGCGCAAGCGTGTCGTGCCGATCACTTTCGGCCCCATGCGCCCGATGGACGGCCATGACGTCACATGTGGTGAACGGGTCATCGGCTATGTCGGCTCAACCGCGAACGGGCGCGGATTGGCCATGCTGCGGCTTGATCATGTGGTCGAGGCGCAGGCGAAGGGCGAGACGCTGATGGCCGGCAGCATCGACATCCATCCTCGCAATCCCGACTGGGCCGATTTCCAGCTGGCAGGAGGCAAGGCGTGAGCCTGATATCGCACAGCGACGGGCATAACCGCTGCTGGTGGGCGGGCGAGGATGCCCTTTATGTCGCTTATCATGACAGCGACTGGGGCGTGCCGGAATATGATTCCCGCGCCCTGTTCGAGAAACTCATTCTCGATGGCTTCCAGGCGGGATTGTCGTGGATAACCATTTTACGCAAGCGGGAGAATTTCCGTCGAGCCTTTGCCGGATTTGACGCCCGCAAGCTGGTCGAGTTCGATGCGGGCGATGTTGAGCGGCTGATGCAGGACACAGGCATCGTGCGCAACCGCGCCAAGATCGAGGGCACGATCAGGGCAGCAAAGCTTTATCTCGACATCGAGGAAGGTGAAGGGTTCTCGCCGTTTCTGTGGAAATTTGTCGGCGACGCCCCGCTGCAGCCATGTCGCCAGCAACGAAGCGATGTGCCAACCGAGACAGCCGAGAGCCGGGCGATGTCAAAGGAGCTGAAACGCCGCGGCTTTTCCTTCGTGGGACCGACCATCACCTACGCCTTCATGCAGGCCGTGGGCATGACCAATGACCATCTCACCGGCTGCTTCCGTCACGGCTCGTGCCACGCGCATGGCAAGCATTAAGCGCCTATCTGGAGGATCTGTCCGCAACCCGCATCGCCGTGAGCACGCGGACCAGCGGTTGGCGGGGTGCTGCCAGAACGACAATCCGCGCTGTCGCGGGCGGGGCATCGTCCAGCCCGGCGATACCCCCCTCAAGCGTATATTTCGAGCGCCCAAGACCATCGACGCGCCGGGGGGATGACATCACCCTGCCCTCGCCGAGAAGCGTCCGGACATCGTTGGCCGACAAGGCGCGCTCGCCCAGGCGGGTCCTGGCATGACCGGCAAAGTCGAGACGCAGGCGTTCACTGGCCAGCAGATAGCGAAAAAAGGCTTCCGCCTGGCGTGCGGACATGGGCGCTGCGGCTGGCGAGGGATCAGTCAGCATGATCGGGTTGATGGCAAAATCGGCACTGTGTATCGACGAATCGTCCTATCATCGCACCGTGCCAAGGGTGAAGCGCACTTTCATTCATCGCCCAATACCGGTTATCTCGCCACCATGCCGCGCTCGTCTGCCAAAACCCAACCTCCGCGCGCCTGGCAGCGCATGCTGTCGGGACGGCGCCTCGATTTGCTCGACCCCTCGCCGCTCGACATCGAGATCGAGGACATCGCCCATGGCCTGGCCCGCGTGGCACGGTGGAACGGTCAGACGCATGGGGCGCACGCCTATTCAGTAGCCCAGCACTCGCTGGCGGTCGAGGCACTCTATCGGCAGGCGCATGCTGAGGCCGATGAGAATTCATGCCTGACGACGTTGCTGCATGATGCGGCGGAATACGTGATCGGCGACATGATTTCCCCCTTCAAGGCTGTACTTGGCCCCGAATACAAGGATGTCGAGGCGAGGCTGTCGGCAGCGATCCATCGTCGGTTTCAGCTGCCGGCACTGCCAAGCGCCACGCTGAAACGGCATATCAAGGATGCCGACCGCGTGGCCGCCTATTTCGAGGCAACACGGCTTGCCGGCTTCGATGAGGCGGAAGCGTCGAAATTCTTCGGAGAACCACCCGTCCTTGCCGGCGCCTTTCTGACGGCCTATTTCCTGCCCTGGCCCACCGCACTGGCGCAGGCACGATTTCTTGAACGTTTCGCCGAATTGTCACGCAACCTCACTTTGCGTCGGCTAAAATAGCGCTCAATCCTCGAGGACATGTGATGTATATTCACGTCTGCCCCCTGTCGAAGCTGGAACGGACCGTCACCAACATCAATCCGGCGCGCCTGATCAGTCTGGTGCGACTGGTGCCGGAGGTGCCAAGCCCCCCCAGCATGGCGGCTGAACATCATCTGCGCCTGCCCTTCCACGACATCAGCGAACCGCGCGAAGGCTATGTCATGCCCGGCGCCGAACATGTCGAACGCCTGCTGGCCTTCGCCAATAGCTGGGATCGCAGCGCGCCGATGTTGCTCCACTGTTTTGCCGGCATTTCCCGATCAACGGCTGCTGCCTATGTGGTTGCCTGCGCGCTCCAGCCCCGGCGCAGCGAGGCAGAGATAGCCGATGAACTGCGCCATGCCTCGCCCACCGCAACCCCCAACCCCCGCCTGGTCGCCATTGCCGATGACATGCTGATGCGCGAAGGGCGCATGAACGCAGCAATCATCGCCATCGGACGGGGGGCAGAAGCTGCGGAAGGCGTTCCGTTCAAATTGAAATTATTGGCCGAGGAATGAACTCTCCTGGCGACAGCGCGCTACGCGACCCACTGAGCGGGGCTCCACCGGTGCGCCCCGGGCTCGAGATCGACCTGACGGCTGCCATCATCACGGTCAGCGCTGATCAGCCGCTTATCCTCACCACGCCACCCGAGACAACCGATGATGAGGCAGCAAATTCCGGCGGCCTGCCATCAGGCCCGTTCAATCCGCTCGCCCATCGTACGCTTGAAATCGGTCTGCGCAGCTGGGTTGCCGAACAGACGGGCTTCGAATTCGGCTATGTCGAACAACTTTATTCGTTCGGTGATCGCGGGCGTCATGCCCGCCCTGGCGACAGCAGCCCGCATGTGGTGTCGATTGGCTATCTGGCGCTGACGCAGCTGCGCGATGGCGGCGCGCCGACGCATGGCTCGGGGCGCTGGCGCAACTGGTATGGTCTCCTGCCGTGGGAGGATATGCGCGGCGGCAGGCCGGCTGTTCTCGACACGGTGATCCTGCCCGCTCTCAATAACTGGGCCAAACAAGTCCCGTCTGCCGGCGAAGGGCCAAGGCCTCTGGGGCGGGCGGAACGGGTGCGGCTGCTGTTTGGAACGGATGGTATCAGCTGGGATGAAGAGAAAGTGCTGGAGCGCTATGAATGCCTCTATGAGGCAGGCCTGATGGGCGAAGCCGCGCGCGACGGGCGCCCCAGCGCACTGCGCGACAGCCGCCCGCCGCAACTCGGCTCAACGATGCCGTTTGATCATCGCCGGATCGCCGCCACCGCCATGGGGCGCCTGCGCGCCAAGCTCAAATATCGCCCTGTCGTGTTTGAATTGATGGCGGATGAATTTACGCTCACCGCGCTGCAACGCACCGTTGAAGCGATTTCCGGAAAACATCTGCATAAGCAGAATTTTCGTCGGCTGGTGGAACATGCCGCCCTCGTCGAGCCGACGGGCGAGGTGACCTCGCGCACCGGCGGGCGGCCGGCGGCGCTCTACAGATTCCGCCGCGAGGTGACGCGCGAGCGCCCGGCTCCAGGGCTGAAGCTGTCGGTCGCGCGCCAAGTGTAGTCTTCCGCTCGATCCTTGACGACGGCGCGTGATATCTGCGGACCGCGCCGATCGGTCAGAACCCGACATGCGGCATGAATGCGACGGAAAGACAGCGGCTGTCAGCGGCCGCCGGCAACCTGTTCTGGCTTGTTTCCAGACGCCGCACTGCTCGAAATCGGCGCCGGCATGCTGAGATAGACGTCACGCACCGTTACGATGTGCTGCATCATCGCCAGACGAGCCTTGACATGATCGCCGCGCAAAATGGCTTGAATAACGGCCTCATGCTCCTGATGAGAGGCGACCAGGCGGCCCAGAGATGAGAAAAACTGCGCCCGCCGGAATGGCTGCAGACGCTGGCGGGTCTGCAGTGTCAGTTCGGCGAGGTAGGCATTGTGACCGCCTTCATAAAGGCGAGTGTGAAACACTTCGTTGGCACTCGCATAGGCGGCGCGATCACCTGAACTCACCATGCTCGCCATCTGTGTGTGGATTGCCACGAGATCGTCACGTTGCGCCAAAGTCATGGAGCGTGCCGCGTACTCGGCGCACAGACCTTCCAATTCGGTCATGATCTGGAACATATCACCCAGCATCTGGTCGCTTGGCAATGCGATCACGGCGCCACGATGAGGGCGATGAACGACAAGCCCGCTCGCCGCCAATTGCCGCAAGGCTTCGCGAACCGGCGTTCGCGACGCGCCATAGCTGCGGGCAAGCTCGTTTTCGTCAAGCGCAGACCCCGGCAGGCGCCTGCCTGAAAGAATCTGATCGGTCAGTGCAAGTCGTATAGTTTCAGCGCGCGTCATTCCATTCTACCGTGTATCTGTTCGGCACTGGATTTGTGTCTCACGGCGATGCCACAATTTGCAGCAAAGCGATACAGGCAAACGCGTCATCTACACCGCCGCAGCATCGTGGCGCCGCTTAAGCCGCGCACCAGGAGGCCCCGGGGGGCGGCAGCTTGACTCACCCTCCAGCGCTACCTAGCGTTTTGGTGCTCGTAATTGTGCATCGGCACATCGTCGCAGCAAGCGGGAGAACCAAGGTGGAGCGCAAGGTTGTGACGCGGCATGATGGCCGCATTCTGGTCATCGAACTTGCCAATCCGCCGGTCAATGCCCTGGCTCATGAGGTACGCGACGCGGTTCTGGCGGCGCTACAGGCGGCGCAGGCAGACGCCGGTACAGATGCTGTCGTCATCACCGGCGCCGGCAAGCTCTTCTGCGGCGGCGCGGAAATCAAGGAATTCGGCCAGACGCCGCGGGCACCGCATCTGGCGGAAATCGTCAACGCCATCGAAGAATCGGCAAAGCCGGTCATCGCGGCGTTGAATGGCAGTGCATTGGGCGGCGGATTTGAAATTGCACTCGGCTGTCATGTGCGTCTGGCGGTTCCCGGTGCCAATGTCGTGCTGCCTGAGGTCAAGCTTGGCCTGTTGCCAGGGGCTGGCGGCACGCAGCGTGTGCCGCGCCTGATTGGATTGCGCAAAGCTCTGCCCTTTATCGTCAACGGCGAGGCGATGAGTGCTGCGCAGGCGTTGACGCTTGGACTGCTCGACGGCGTTGAGGACGGCGATATTGTCGGCCATGCCATCAAGCGGGCCCGGCACATGGTCGAGAGCAACGCGCCAATACGGCGGACTGGCCGATTGCGCGACGCGCTTGAGGCGTCACGTCGCGATGCTGCTGCTTTCGAGGATGACGCCGCCGCACTCCTCAAGAAGGCCCGCAGTCTCGAGGCACCGGCGGCGTGCATCACCGCGCTGCGCAACACGCTGACTTTGACGCTTGAAGAAGGGCTCGCGGCGGAGCGGGCGCTGTTCGTCAAACTGCGTGATGGCGGGCAGTCGAAAGCGCTGCGTCATCTGTTTTTCGCCGAGCGCGCTGCGCAGAAGGTGGCCGGCGTGCCCGCAGACACAAAGCCGCGCAGCGTCGGGCGTGTCGCCATCCTGGGCGCTGGCACCATGGGTGGCGGCATCGCCATGGCGTTTGCCAGTGCCGGCTTTCCTGTGAGCGTCATTGATCCCGATACGGCGGCGCTGAAGCGCGGCTTCCAGACAATCGAAAACAATTATCGCGCGAGCGAAAAGCGCGGCGGCATGAGTGCGGGTGCGGTGGCTGCAGCGCTCAACCGACTGACACCGTCGCAGTCGATCAACGACGTCGCGTCCGCCGACCTTGTCATCGAAGCGGTGTACGAGAACATGGACCTGAAGAAGCGGATCTTTGCTGATTTCGACCGCTTGACGACACCGGGTACGGTGCTGGCGACCAATACGTCGAGCCTTGATATCGATGAAATCGCCGCTGCCACCAGCCGCCCCCAGGACGTGGTCGGTATGCATTTCTTCAGTCCGGCGAATGTGATGAAGCTGCTGGAAATTGTTCGCGGCAAGGCAACGGCGCCAGAGGTGCTCGTCACCGCCATGAACATCGGCAAGCGTATCGGCAAGGTGCCGGTGACGGTCGGGGTATGTTACGGGTTTGTCGGAAACCGCATGTTGCATGCGCGCGGCAGCGAGGTTGAACGGTTGCTTCTGGAGGGCGCCAGCCCGCGCGATATCGATGCGGCCGCCACCCGTTTCGGCTTTGCCATGGGACCTTGTGCGGTAGGGGACCTTGCCGGGCTCGATGTCGGCTGGCGCATCCGCAAGGAGCGCGGCATTACATCCCCCGTCGCCGACGCCATCTGCGAGATGGGCCGCTTCGGGCAGAAGACCAGCCGAGGCTATTTCATCTATGAGCCGGGCTCGCGACTTCCCGTTCCCGATCCTGAAGTCGACGCGCTGACAGCAAAACTTGCAAGCGACATGGGCATGGCGCGGCGCAGTATCGCTATCGAGGAAATCCAGGAGCGCCTGCTCTATCCTTTGATCAACGAGGGCGCGCGTATTCTGGAAGAAGGGATTGCCGAGCGGGCGAGCGATATCGATCTCATCTGGATCAACGGCTATGGTTTTCCGCTATGGCGCGGCGGGCCGCTCTTTTATGCCGATACGGTGGGGCTTGGTGTGATCGCCGAGCGGCTCGACCACTACGCCAGCTTGAGCGGCGACAAGCGGCTGAAGCCGGCAAAGCTGCTGCGATCACTTGCGATTGCCGGCAAGGGTTTCGGCGATATTGCCGCTGCTGCGAAAGGCTGAGTGCCATGGCGTCCCCGTGCTGGGAGCGCTTTTATCCACCGGGCATCACAGCCGACTTCGTGCCGGCGCGCGAGACGCTCAGTGCGTTCTTTATCGAATTGGTCGAACGGCATGGCGATCAGATCGCCATCGATTTCAACGATCACCAGATCAGCTATCGCCAGCTTGGCGCTCTCGCCGCTCGTCTTGCCGATGGCCTGAAGCAGCGGGGTATCGGGCCAGGCGATACGGTTGCGCTTTATCTGCCAAACTCGCCTTTTCATCCGGCATTCTTTTTTGCCGTCCTTCTCGCCGGCGCGCGAGTGACGCATCTCAGCCCGCTTGATGCCGTCCGCGAACTGGCGTTCAAATGCCGTGACAGCGAAGCACGCCTTCTCGTCGCTCTTGATGAACCGCCCTTTGCCGACATGGCGTTGCGCCTGCTTGGTGAGGGCGCTGTCGCGAGACTGGTCTTGTGTGATGAGGCAATCGCTTTTTCTGAACAATCCACGCCAACCGCAAGGTCGGTCGGGCCGGCGAACGTCGAGTGCGCGTGCGATCTCATGGCCAACACGGCAGACACGCTTGTCGCAGCCCCCGTCGCAGCCGACGACGTCGCCGTGCTGCAATATACGGGCGGGACGACGGGTGAGCCAAAGGCCGCCATGCTCACACATGGCAATCTGACGTCAGCCACCCGCATCTATCAGGCATGGTTCAGCAACGACATCAATTCAGGGCCGCATGCGGTCGTGCTCGCCGTTCTGCCGCTGTTTCATATCATGGCGCTGGTGTCGATCCTGTTGCGCCGCTTTGCCGACGGGGCACGACTGGTGCTGCTGCGCCGGTTTGAGGTCACAAAAGTCCTCACGCTCATCAGCCGAAAGCGGATCACCGGCTTTGCTGGCGTGCCGACGATGTGGATCGCGATTGCCAATCACCCCGGCGTTGAAAACCATGATCTTTCAAGCCTTCAGCGCATCAGTTCAGGGGGCGCGCCGCTCGCGGTTGAAACGCATGAGCGCATCCGCTCCCTCACCGGGCATGCGTTGCGTGGTGGCTGGGGCATGACCGAGACGTGCGCTGCCGGCACCAATCTTCCGGTCAATATGCCGCCGGGCAAGGAGGGAAGCGTTGGCCTGCCGCTGCCAGGCATCATGATCGATATCGTCGATCCCGATCAGCCCCAGCGCACGCTGGCGCCTGGCGACATCGGCGAAATCCGTATCAGCGGGCCCAATATATGCACCAGCTATTGGCGCCGGCCAGCAGAGACGAAGGCGTCGCGTCGCGGTGATGCGCTTCTCACCGGCGATCTGGCGCGCATGGATGAGGACGGCTTCATCTATATCGTCGAGCGCAAGAAGGACCTGATCGTGTCAAGCGGCTACAATGTCTACCCGCTCGCGATCGAGAATGCGCTGCTGGAACACCCGGCGATTGCCGAGGCGGTGGTGATCGGCGTGAAGGATGCCTATCGCGGCGAAGCAGCAAAGGCCTTTGTCGTACTGCATCCGGGAAAAGCACCGTTTTCACTCGATGAGCTGCGTCTGTTTCTGAGCGATCGCCTCGGGCGCCATGAAATGCCGCAAGCGCTGGTCTTTCGCAGCGACTTGCCAAAGACATCTGTTGGTAAATACTCGCGCAAGATGCTGCGCGATCAGGACGCCGCGAACGGGATGGAATAAAGCCATGGACCTGCAATTCACCGCCGAAGAAGAGGATTTCCGCCAGGAGGTGCGCGCCTTCATCAAAGATCATCTTCCCGAGCGCATCCGGCGGCACCTGATCGAAGGGCGCAGCGCCTCGAAGGATGACATCGTCGAGTGGACGCGCATCCTCTACAAAAAAGGCTGGTCAACACCACGCTGGCCGGTTGAGCTTGGCGGCACGGGGTGGAGTGCGATCAAGCAATATATTTTTCTTGAGGAAGGGCTGGCCGCACCGGCGCCCGAGCTTCTGCCTTTCGGCGTATCGATGGTTGGCCCCGTCATCTACACCTTTGGCAACGCTGCGCAGAAGGCGCGTTATCTGCCGCGCATCGCCAATCTCGATGAATGGTGGTGCCAGGGCTTTTCCGAGCCCGGCGCCGGCTCTGATCTGGCTGCGGTAGCGACCCGGGCGGTGCGGCAGGGTGATCATTACCTCGTCAACGGTCAGAAGACATGGACGACTTACGCGCAACATGCCGACTGGATCTTTTGCCTGTGCCGCACCGACACGGGCGCGAAGAAGCAGGAGGGCATTTCCTTCCTGCTCATCGATATGAAATCGCCCGGCATTGCGGTCCGCCCGATCCAGACGATCGATGGCGGGCATGAGATCAACGAGGTATTTTTCGACGAGGTCAAGGTGCCAGTCGGCAATCTGGTCGGCGAGGAGAACAAGGGTTGGGATTATGCCAAATTCCTGCTGTCGAATGAGCGTGTGGGGATTGCCCGCGTCGGCACGTCGAAGGCGCGCCTGCGCCGTCTGCGCGAACTGGCGGCCATCGCTGGACCTGATGGGCGCAGGGCAATTGATCGACCGCGCTTCCGCGACCGGCTGATCGAAACGGAAATTGCCCTCAAGGCCCTGGAGATCACGCAATTGCGGGTCTTGTCGGATGAGGCCGCCGGGAAATTCAAAGGCCGCCCCAACCCTGCCTCGTCGGTCCTGAAAATTCGTGGATCGGAACTTCAGCAGGCCACCAGCGAATTGCTGCTGGACATCGTTGGCCCCTACGCCCTGCCAGCGCAGCAAAGCACGGACGGGCGCAACGAACCGCCGGTTGGTCCTGACTGGGCGGATGCGGTGGCGCCGCTCTATTTCAATCTGCGCAAGGTATCGATCTATGGCGGCTCGAACGAAATCCAGCGCAACATCATCGCCAAAGCCATTCTCGGATTGTGAGCGCGCATGAATTTCGATCTCAACGACGAACAGCGGCTGCTGACTGAAAGCGTCAGCCGGCTGATGATGGATCGCTATGATTTCAATCAGCGCAAGACCTACGCCATGAGCGAGGAGGGCTTCAGCCCCGCCATGTGGCAGGCTTATGGTGAGCTTGGCCTGCTGGCGCTGCCCTTCAGCGAGGACGATGGCGGCATCGGTGGCGGGCCCGTCGAGATCATGATCATCATGGAGGAGATCGGCCGGGCGCTGGCGCTGGAGCCCTATCTCCCCCACATCGTCATGAGTGCCAGCCTGCTGCGCCACGCCGCAAGCCCTGAGCAGCGGGCGCGCCTGTTGCCCGGCATGATGGATGGTACACGCCATATCGCGCCGGCGCTGGGGGAAATGACAGGAGGGTATGATCTCTCCCATGTCAGGACGACGGCGCGGGAAGAAGGCGCCGGCTTTCGCCTCGATGGCGCGAAAACGCTCGTGCTTCATGGCGGGTGCGCACATACCTTCCTTGTCTCGGCGCGTCTTCAGGGCCGGCCGGCGGATCAGCAAGGGATCGGGCTGTTTGTTGTCGAGGCGGATGACAAGGGCGTCAGCCATCGTCCCTACCGCACACAAGATGGGCAGAGCGCGGCGGAGCTGATGCTCGCCGACGTTCATGTCGCAAAAGACATGATGCTTGCCTGTGGCAGCGAAGCCGGACCCGCCATTGCGCGCATGGCGGATGAAGCCATCGCGGCGATCGCGGCTGAAGCCGTCGGCGCCATGGACAGCCTGGTGAAGGGGACGGTTGACTAGCTCAAGGTACGCAAGCAGTTTGGCCAGGTGATTGGCAATTTCCAGGCGTTGCAGCATCGGGCGGCCGACATGGTGGTCGAGCTTGAACAGGCGCGCTCGATGGCGCTTTATGCCACGATGATGTCGCGCCATGAGGATGCGATTGCGCGCGCGGCGGCGATATCGTCCGCGAAAGTCCAGATCAATCGCTCGGCCCGCCTGATCGCGCAAGCGTGCGTGCAGCTTCATGGCGGCATCGGCATGACCATGGAACACCCGGCCGGTCACTACATGAAGCGGCTGACAATGATCGAAAAGACGCTTGGTGACAGCGATTTCCACATGGATCGGCTGGCGAGCGATACCAACGGATAGTAGAGGCGTGCGCCTAAATTCGCGGCGCTCCTTGCAACGTTGTTGTGCTTGCCAGCCGGCGCTGCCCGCCTCACAATAAGCGGTCAAAGCACCGTGGGTGCGATGGGAGGGGAATGACAATGGATCGCCGGACATTTCTGAAAACAGCCGCAGGCAGCGGGACAATCGCAGCAGCACCCGGTCTCTTCGCACCTGCGCTGGCGCAGGGCGCCGCCAAGGTCCTGAGGTTCGTACCGCAGGCCAACCTTGCCAATTTCGACCCGATCTGGGGCACCACCTATGTCGTGCGCAACGCCGCAGCACTCGTTTACGACACGCTCTACGGCGTCGATGCCAATCTCAAACCGCAGCGCCAGATGGTGGAAAGCGAAGAGACTTCCGCCGACGGGCTGGTGTGGACCTTCAAACTGCGCCCCAATCTCAAATTCCATGACGGCACGCCGGTGCTTGCCAAGGATGTGGTGATGAGCCTCACCCGCTGGTCGGCCCGCGACCCGATGGGGCTGATGCTGAAGGGTATCCAGAAAGAGCTGGTGGCGGTTGATGACCGCACCTTCCGTTGGGTGCTGTCGAAGCCTTATCCGAAAATGCTGCTGGCGCTGGGCAAGAACAACGCGCCGTGCACGTGGATCATGCCGGAGCGGATCGCCAAGACCGACCCGTTCCAGCAGATCAACGAATATGTCGGCTCAGGTCCGATGAAATTCGCCCGCAGCGAATGGGTGCCGGGCGCCAAGGCTGTCTTCGAGCGCTTTGCTGATTACGTGCCGCGTGCGGAACCGGCATCCTGGCTTGCCGGCGGCAAGAAGATGAATTTCGACCGCGTCGAATGGATTATCATTCCCGATGGTGCGACCGCCGCGGCGGCGCTGCAAAGCGGCGAGGTCGACTGGGTCGAGCAGCCGCTGCCTGATCTTGTGCCCTTGCTGCGCAAGAACCCCAATGTCAACGTCGATATCGCCGATCCGCTGGGCAATATTGGCTCGTTTCGCATGAACCATCTTCATCCGCCCTTCAATAATGTGAAGGTGCGGCGCGCCGTTCTCATGGCGCTTGATCAGGAAGACTATATGCGCGCCGTCGTCGGCGACGACACCAGCCTGTGGAAGCGCCTGCCGGGCTTCTTTACGCCCGGCACCGAGCTTTATTCCGAGGAAGGGGGCGAGGTGCTCAAGGGACCGCGCAATCTGGAAGCGGCGAAGAAGCTTCTGGCTGAATCAGGCTATAAGGGCGAGCCGGTGACCTGCGTCGTGGCGCAGGATATCCCGATCACCAAGGCGCAGGGCGATGTGACCGCCGATCTGTTGAAAAAAATCGGCATGAATGTCGATTTCGTCGCCACCGATTGGGGCACGACGATCGCCCGTCGCGCCCAGAAGACCCCGCCCGGTCAAGGCGGATGGAATATGTTCCACACCTGGCATGCGGGCGCCGATTGCACCAATCCGGCCCCCTATACTGCCATCCGGGGCAGCGGCGAAAAAGCCTGGTTCGGCTGGCCAGATGTGCCGGCGATTGAAACCGAAGTAACCAACTGGTTTGAGGCGACATCGCTTGATCAGGAAAAGGCGGCGATCAGTCGCCTCAACAAGGCAGCCCTCGACAACGCCATCTTCGCGCCGACCGGCTTCTTCCTGGTCAATCAGGCGTGGCGCAAGAATGTCAGCGGCATCGTCAAGGGGCCGCTCCCCTTCCACTGGGGCGTCACCAAGAGCTGATCGCCGCGCAATCGCCGGAAAGGGCCAGGGCCGAGACCATGTTTGCCTACATTCTCAAGCGGCTGGTCTCCACCCTGCCCGTCATGGCGGTGGTCGGGCTGTTTGTCTTCAGCCTTCTCTACATTGCCCCCGGCGATCCGGCTGCGATCATCGCCGGGGATCAGGCAACGCCTGATGATATCGCCCGCATCCGTGCCGGACTGGGGCTCGACCGCCCCTTTCTGGTGCGTTTTGCCGAATGGGCGGTCAACATCCTTTACGGCGATCTCGGCACGTCGATCTTCACCGGGCAGCCGGTCATCTATCTTATCAACCAGCGCATCGCGCCCACGCTGTCGCTGATGCTGGTGACGTTTGTTTTTGCAGTGACCGTGGCCGTTCCCATCGGCGTGCTGGCGGCATGGAAAGCCGGCACGTGGATCGACCGTCTGGTCAGCACGTTTGCCGTCCTCGGGTTTTCGGTGCCGAGTTTCGTGGTTGGCTACGTGCTTGCCTATATTTTTGCCCTGCAGCTCAACTGGTTTCCGGTGCAGGGCTATACGCCCCTGTCGGAAGGCTTCGGCCCCTGGCTTGGCAATCTCGTTTTGCCGGCGATCACGCTTGGCTTTGTCTATATTGCACTGATTGCCCGTATCACGCGCGCCACCATGCTCGACGTGCTGCAGCAAGACTATATGCGCACCGCGCGCGCCAAGGGTCTCGGGAAAGGCGCCATCCTTTTTCTGCATGCGCTTAAAAATGCCTCGGTGCCGATTGTCACCGTCATCGGCATCGGCATCGCGCTGGTCATCGGCGGGGCGGTGGTAACCGAAAGTGTTTTTGCTATCCCCGGCCTTGGCCGCCTCACCATCGATGCGATTCTGCGCCGCGACTACCCGGTCATTCAGGGGCTCGTCCTGCTGTTTTCCTTCATTTACGTGCTGATCAACCTGGCCATCGATCTCATCTATACCGTTCTTGATCCGAGGATCCGCTATTGAGCGACGTTGCCCCACGCTTTACCGCCGCCGAAATGCTGCCCGACATCCTGCCGCAGCGGGTACACCGCTCGCTCGTGTGGACGCTGGTGCGCCGCTATCCGACGATTGCGGTGGGCGGCGGATTGCTGCTGGCGATGCTGCTCATCGCCCTGTTGGCGCCGTTGATTGCCAGCGCCGATCCAACCGCGCTGGCGCCAGCAAAACGTGCCCGCCCGCCTTCGGCTGATTACTGGTTCGGCACCGACATGCTGGGGCGCGATATCTTCGCGCGCGTCATTTACGGGGCGCGCGTGTCGCTGACGGTCGGTTTCTGCGTTGCGCTTCTCGCCTCGCTCGCCGGCCTCATGATCGGTCTTGTCTCAGGCATGGTGCGCTGGTCGGATGCGATCATCATGCGTATCGTTGATGGCATGATGTCGATACCGCCCGTGCTGCTTGCCATCACGCTGATGGCGCTGACACGTGGCAGCATTCAAAACGTCATCATCGCCATCACGCTGGCGGAAATCCCGCGTGTGGCGCGCCTGGTGCGCGGCGTCGTTCTGACCCTGCGCGAGCAACCCTATGTCGAGGCGGCGATCACCACCGGCACCTCGATGCCGATGCTGATCTGGCGCCATATCCTGCCGAACACCCTGGCGCCGATGAGCGTGCAGGCAACCTATATCTGCGCCAGCGCCATGATCGTCGAGGCGATCCTTTCCTTCATCGGCGCCGGCGTGCCGCCGACCGTGCCTTCGTGGGGAAATATCATGGCGGAGGGCCGCGCCCTGTGGCAGGTGAAGCCGTTCATGATCTTCTTTCCCGCCGTTTTTCTGTCACTGACGGTGCTGGCAGTGAACCTGGTAGGCGATGGCATGCGCGATGCGCTCGATCCGCGTCTTGCCAAGAGTATCTAGAGCGATGGCGCTTCTCGAAGTCGAAAATCTGCAGGTGCATTTTGCCACCAGCGACGGCGTCAACCGGGCAGTCGACGGCCTCTCGCTGTCTATTCAGGCGGGAGAAACCCTGGCAATTGTCGGCGAAAGCGGCTGCGGCAAATCGGTGACAGCCATGTCGATGCTGCGGCTCATTCCCACGCCGCCAGGCAAGCTTTCCGGCGCCATCCGCTTCGAGGGCCGCGATCTTCTTGCTCTTGGCGATGATGAGATGCAGGCGATCCGCGGCAATCGCATCTCGATGGTGTTTCAGGAGCCGATGACCTCGCTCAATCCGGTGCTGACGGTGGGCAGGCAGATCGGCGAGACGCTGCGCGTGCATCAGGGTCTCGACCGCGCGGCAGCAGAAGCCCGCGCCATCGACATGCTGAAGCTTGTCGGCATTCCAGCGCCCGAGCGGCGCATCCGCGAATACCCGCATCAATTGTCAGGTGGCATGCGCCAGCGGGTGATGATCGCCATTGCTCTTGCCTGCAACCCCAAGCTTCTCATCGCCGATGAGCCAACCACCGCGCTTGACGTCACCATCCAGGCACAGATCCTCGAACTGATGGCGGACCTCAAGCGCCGGGTGGGAGCGGCGATCCTGCTCATCACCCATGATCTGGGCGTGGTGGCGCAGGTAGCCGACCGGGTGGTGGTGATGTATGCCGGGCGCAAGGTGGAAGAAGCCCCGGTGCGCGAATTGCTGCGCCAGCCGCGCCATCCCTATACGCGCGGATTGATGGGCGCGGTGCCTAAACTAGGCGCTTCGCTGCGCGGCAAAAACGAGCGGTTGACCGAAATCCCCGGCAGCGTGCCAAGCCTTAAATCGCGCATTGATGGCTGCATCTATGCCGGGCGATGCGCGCTGGCGAGCGATGTCTGCCGCAAGATCGCGCCAGCCTTCGAAATCAAGGCTATCAACCATGGCGTTGCCTGCCACCATGCCGAGCGGACAGCAGAGGTCGCATGACACCGGTCCTGCTCGTTCAAAATCTCAAGAAATATTTTCCGGTTGGCGGCGGCTTTCCCGGCATCAGAAAACGCGTCGTCTACGCGGTCGATGACGTCACCTTCAGCATCGCGCGTGGGGAAACGCTGTCGCTGGTTGGCGAAAGCGGTTGCGGCAAGTCAACCGTCGGCAAGGCGATCCTGAAACTTTTTCCGCTGACCGGCGGCGATGTCATCTTGAATGGCGAGCGCTTCGACACGCTGGAGGGCCGCGCGCTGCAGGAGAAGCGGCGCTTCATCCAGGTGGTATTTCAGGATCCCTTCTCCAGCCTCAATCCGCGCATGAAGGTTGGCGATATCATCGCCGAGCCGCTGCGCAATTTCAAACTCGCTGAGGACCGTCAAACACTCGACAAGCGGCTTGCCGAGATCATTGCAAAGGTGGGCTTGCCGCGTGACGCCGCCGGGCGTTTTCCTCACGAGTTTTCCGGCGGGCAGCGCCAACGCATCGGCATTGCGCGCGCGCTTGCCGCGAGCCCCGACCTTATCATCTGCGACGAGGCCGTCTCGGCCCTCGACGTCTCGGTCAAGGCCCAGATCGTCAACCTCCTGCAGGATCTTCAGCGTGAGCTTGGCCTGACGCTTCTCTTCATCAGTCATGATCTGGCAATCGTCGAGCACATGACCCACCACGTGGCCGTCATGTATCTCGGGCGCATCGTCGAGATGGGCCCGCGCGAGGCTCTGTTTGCTGCGCCTCGCCATCCCTATACGCAGGCGCTTCTTTCCGCCGTGCCCTCGCTTGATCCTGACAAACGCGACGGGCGCATCATCCTGTCAGGCGATGTACCAAGCCCGATGTCGCCGCCATCGGGATGCCGTTTCCACACCCGCTGCCCGCAGGCCTTTGCGCGTTGCCGGGTGGAAGAGCCGGCAACCCGACAGGTGGGCCCTGATCATGTCGCGGCCTGCCATCTGAATGATCAGGCACCACAGCCGACGGGGGGTGCGACATGAGCCGGGTCCTGTCCATCGCCGCTGCCCAGCTGGGGCCCATCCAGCGCGCTGACAGCCGCGCGGCAGTGGTGACGCGCATGATTGCGCTTATGGAAGCTGCCAAAGCCAATGGCTGCGATCTCGTGGTGTTTCCCGAGCTTTGTCTCACGACGTTCTTCCCGCGCTGGTTCATGGAGGATGAGGCGGAGATCGACAGCTTCTTTGAGCGCGAGATGCCGTCCAACGAGACGGCGCCCCTGTTCACCTGCGCGCGCGAGCTTCAACTGGCCTTCTCCTTCGGCTTTGCCGAACTGGCGCAGGAAGATGGCCGCACACGACGCTTCAACACGCAGATCCTGGTCGGCAAGGATGGCCGCATCCTCAGCACATACCGCAAGATCCATCTGCCCGGGCATGCCGAGCACGAGCCATGGCGCGCGTTCCAGCATCTGGAAAAGCGCTATTTCGAAGTGGGCAATCTGTCCTGGCCGGTGGTGCGCGCGAGCTGTCTTCATGACGGCCTCTTCGGCCAGATGATCTGCAATGACCGGCGCTGGCCCGAAAGCTACCGCGTCATGGGATTGCAGGGCGTCGAGATGATCCTTCTTGGCTACAACACGCCCGTCCATAATCCGCCCGCACCTGCTCATGACCGCTTAAGCGATTTCCACAATCACCTCGTCATGCAGGCCGGCGCCTACCAGAATGCGAGCTTCGTGGTGGGCGTTGCCAAATGCGGGCTTGAGGAAGGCTGCGAGATGATCGGCGGCTCGTGTATCATTGCTCCCACCGGCGAGATCGTGGCGCAGGCGGTGACGCGCGAGGATGAGCTGGTGGTGGCGCGCTGCGATCTTGATCTTGGCCAGAGCTACAGGAATTCCACCTTCAATTTCGCCCGCCATCGCGAGCCGGAGCATTACCGCATGATTGTGGAGCGCAAAGGCGCCATAACACCGCCTTAAGCACAAAGGGACATCCCATGCACGACCTTATCCTCAGCGGCGGACACGTCATCGACCCCAGCCAGAAGCACGACGGCGTGGGCGATGTGGCCTTCACCAATGGCAAGGTCTCGGGCTTTGGCAAGGCCCTCGGCCCGGCCAAAGAGACGCGCTCGATGGCCGGCTATATCGTGACGCCCGGCCTCATCGACATGCACACTCATGTCTATTGGGGCGGCACCTCGCTTGGTATTGATGCCGATGAATTCTGCCGCTCCTCGGGGGTGACAACGAGCGTCGATACCGGCAGCGCCGGGCCGGGAAACTTCATGGGCTTTCGCCGCCATGTGATCGAGACATCGCAGGCACGCATTCTCGCCTATCTCCATGTCAGCCATGCCGGCATCTATGGCTTCGACCACCGGGTGATGGTGGGCGAGAGCCGGGAAATCCTCCATCTCAACCCCATCGATTGCGTGAAGGTGGCGGAGGAGAACCGCGATCTGATTGTGGGCATCAAGGTGCGCGTCGGGCTCCATTCGTCAGGCACGAATGGCGAGGCGGCGCTTGATATCGCGCTGCAGGTGGCGGCTGAAACCGGCCTGCCGCTGATGGCCCATATCGATTATCCGCCGCCAAGCTATGAGCATGTGGTGAACCGGCTTCGCGGCGGCGATATCCTCACGCACGCCTTCCGCCCCTTCCCCAACGCGCCGTGTACCGCGCAGGGGACCGTCAAGCCTGAGGTGAAGGCAGCCCGCGCACGCGGCGTGCTGTTTGACATCGGCCATGGCAAGGGCTCGTTTTCCTTTAAGACCACGCGCGCCATGCTGGCGAACGGCTTTATGCCCGACACCATCTCGTCTGACGTGCACACGCTGTGCATCAACGGGCCGGCCTATGACCTTGTGACCACCATGTCGAAGTTTTTAGTGATGGGGGTGAGCATGTACGAGGTGGTGAAGGCCTCGACGCTCAATGCGGGGCTGGCGCTGCAGCGCACCGAATATGGCTCGCTCAAAGTCGGCTCGCTCGGCGATGCCTCGATCCTCTCGGTGAAGGACGGCAAGTTTGATTATGAGGATGTCACCGGCGAGCACATGACGGGCGACAAAAAGATCATTGCCGAGGGCGTGGTGCTGAAGGGCAGATGGTGGCACCCGAAGCGGAGCCGGAAATTCGCGGTGGTGGGGTGAGACTAAAATAGGGTTCCTATCCATTTAAAAAATGGAAATTTGAACTGAATGGCGCTGGCTACCAACCAAGTAACGATAAGGCGTCGCCCCCATTTAACTAATGCCTCTCCATCCTTTGGACCTTGCTTCTTAAGGTACTCCGCTGCCCCTTTGCCCATCCCCTGAAAATATTCACTTATCGCTTTACGCCCGCCCTTCACAAACGGCGATGACCATTTTCCAGCCGCGAGCATCGCTTCCGCGATGCGTTTGAACACATTGTTGACGCTTTCAAGAGCGTCATACGCAAGTAAATTTCCACCAACTTCGATCGGATCGTAAGGTGTTTTCTTCTGATAATCTTGTTTTGCAATTTCGTTGATGGCATCAGGAATTTCACTGTGAATGAATTCTTGACTTTCTTTGTCCCGGAGCTGTTCCTCCGCTTCTTTCAGAAGCGCCGGCACGGCAACGATCTGTTCCGGCGTCAGACGATCTTTTTCAGCATTGCGCTTGAATTATCGCCAGTCAGGAAACTGGCGCATCGTTCGGTCAAATTGCAACGTCAGCGCATGGTAGCGCACCGCAAGAATGTCCGGCCATTCCTCTGAAACTTTGGACGCATAGCCAAACAACATCGCCTCATTATGCGCGATTGAATGCATCTCTAAATTGGTTGGCGGTGAGGCTGGGATGCGTTCGCCAATGCGGCGCAAATAGGCGATTGCCCGCCGATCAATATTGGCTTCGGACTCAGCATCATCCGCCAATTCGTTCAAACTCTGTTTGAGTGCTTCCAGTGCGTCTGACAGTTTGGTCTCAACGATATCAGCGGGTGCCAAAGAAGACGGCAGCTGGAGCTTACCGTCCTGCCATATCGGCTCGAGCGACGCCGGTTTCTGCGGTGGTATCTCGATTATCGTGTCTTCCGGTGGCGGCTTCTTTTGCTTGCCGAGTTCCTCCTCCCTTGCCGCCGCGACGATGCGCTTCATCTCGGCATTGACGCGGGCAGGGTCCTTCCAGAATTCATCGGGGATCAGCGCGATGTCGTGCCAGACCGCAAGCGCCTTTTTGCGCGTGAGGCCAAAGAGCGAGGGACCGCGCGACGGCGTTCCCTGCAACACGCCGGGGAAGGCTTTGCCGTTCCATGTCCCTCCGCCATACCAATCGGCCCAGATGTCGAAGTCATCGCCCATGCCGCGGAGGTCTTGCGCGAACTTGGACCATTCGGCGCTGATCTCTGACGGCATGCCGTCCGGCCACAACGTGGAGAGGGTGCGCGCGCGACGCGGCCCGGCCTTCCCGTCCAGCGCCGCGAGATCAATAGCAAAGGCGGCGGCGGAAAAGGAGGCGGCGGCGGAGGCGTAGGCGGCGTAGGCGGAGGCGGCGGAGGCGTAGGCGGCGGAGGCGTAGGCGGCGTAGGCGGAGGCGGCGGCGGAGGCGTAGGCGTAGGCGGAGGCGGCGGCGGAAAAGGAGGCGGCGGCGCGAAAACGCTCTCTTTCACTGGTTGGCGCAAGAGAAGCAACCAGTGAAAGAGCATTGCATCTCAGAACGCCTAAAAGATGACGCGCCCCTTCACTTTGTGGTGATGCCCCTCGTTCGCTTGCCGGGACAAATGATCGCAACAGGGGCACAACCCTGAGCGCCGCCCGCCCAGCGAGCAGAATGCAATCCTCGCGGCTGCGGCCTTTCAGCCGTGTTTCGAACCAGGCTCGCCGCTCCTCATGGTTTCCCGTAACCGGAAAATCCTCCGCGCCTTTTGCTGCCTTCGCCATTCCCTGCCCCCGGCACTTCTCTGCCTGAAGCATGAAAGCGCGGCAACCCTCTCCTCTCCCCAGCCAAGAGAAGGGGACGGCGACGCCGCCGGATGAGGGGCGGGGCGGCACACATGTTGAGGCTGAAGGTTGGCGCCGGCTGAAGGTGCCGTCAGTGCTGCGGTCACCTCGAGAGCGATGCGCTTGCCAGTTTGCGGTCAGCCGCTGGCGCGCGCCACACACAGGTCACATGACGCGACAGGGACGACAATTGAATGACGAACGTTCGAGATCCGTGGAGCGGACCGGCAGATGGCAGACGATCCGCAGTTTTCACGCGAACCGCTTCAGGCGGCGCCATCAACCATGATGTGGAGAGGAAGGCGCCGCCGAACACCAGCGTCAGCGACAGGACAGAACCAATCAGCAGAACCCGCATTGTCGTCAGCCTCCGTGATGAAATCGGTTGAACCTGCCCGGAAGGTCACGCTCACCGAGGTGACGGGCGGGAATGGACGCGCGCAGTCTCGCCCACCCTCGCGCGTCACATTCAGGCGTTGTCGACGAGCTTCTTCACCACGTCCTTGGCATCGCCCACGGCCTTCTGGGTCTTGCCCTTGCTTTCCTGCATGGCGCCTTCGACCTCAAGCCTCGGGTTGCCAATCATCTCTCCGGTGGCCTGCTTGATCTTGCCGGCAGCTTCGTTGGCAACACCTTTTGCCTTGTCCATCGTGCTTCCCATGATCTCTCTCCTGTTGTCTGGCGCGGGATCAGACCCGCTGTTTCAACAACCGGTGAGGACGCAACATGTTCCTGAAACGCTCATGAGAATGTGAGGAACGACGCCGGCTCGTTGTCGAATTCCGCCGCACCCGTCGGGCGGAAACGAAGCGTTGACAGCGTGCCCTGAGGCAGCGCCGCGCTCATGGTGAAGGTGCCGTTCAATTGCATGGCAAACAGCTTGATCAGTTGCAGGCCGACGCTTTCTGCCTCATCCAGCGAGAAATGCGCCGGCAGACCGACGCCATCATCCCGGACGCTGATTTCAGCACTCCCGTTGGCTGCATCAGCCCGCAAACGGACCGTCAACCTGCCCGAGCGGCTGTCTGGAAATCCATGCTCGAGCGCGTTGTTGATACATTCGGCGATCACCAGCCCGGTCGGCAGAAACTCGTCCTGTGACAGCAAAATCGTGTCACCCGCCACATCGATATCAACTGCTTGTCCCTGGCCGCCAACCTCCACGCAACGGGAGGCGAGATCGCGAACAAATTGCGCATCAAGCTGACCGCCGCTTCGTGACGGCTCAAGAAACAGACGATTGATGCTGGCAATGGTGCCGATGCGCTGCGCTGCCTCGACCAGAGCGCGGTGCGCATTTGTGTCGCCAATCGCGCGTGCCTGCAGGTTGAGCAATGCCGAGACCGCATTGAGATTATTGCCGATGCGGTGCTGCAGCTCGACAAACAGGGCATCACGCTGCGAGAGCGCGGCGATCGCCTCATTGCGGGCGCCGGCAAGTTCCGTCTGGGCGGCCACCATGCGGTCGATCACCAGGATGTCGACCCCGACCACGACGAGATAGAAGATCAGCGCAAGCATTGTCGTGCTGTCGGTAGCAAACGACCAATGAGGGGGCAGGAAGAAATACCAGGAGGCAAGGCCAGATAGAACAGCGCAAAAAATTCCCGCGCGCGTTCCCATGAAAAATGTCGAGAGCACGACTGCGGGAAAGAACGTTATGTAAGGAAAGCCGTCCGGCAGGACGCCATCGAGAGCGACGCGACTTGCAAGCGCTGCAGCAAACAGGGCAAAACTGGCGAGAACGCCAAAAAGCGGATCGCTTCTCCACCGGCCGGAGAGAGAAGCCACCGATTGCGCCATTACTCTCATGAGTACGTTTCTACCACAATTTCCATGACAGTGCCGGCAAGGCTCCTGCTTCATAATCCTCGTATCGCCAGACTGAAGCACAAGGCTCAGCAATATGATTTGACGCGCGTCAGGACAACAAACCCGAGGTGCGAATAATGATTGGGCATGCGTGAATTACGCGCAACACGCGATCTTGTTCCAGGAACATTTGACGCTGCCCGGCGTTGTTGCTGGAAAGGGCGTCAGTTTCTCTATTTTTCAGACAGCGCGCCCTTTGTCACACAAATGGGAGATATGAGCATGAATGGTATTTCGGCTGTTTCAGAAGATATGCTCAACGCAGTTTCCTCGGCTTCCAAGAGCGTCAAGGATGCGGCAAGTTCGGCAGCAAAAGCTGTCAGCAAGGACGCGTCGTGCCTGAGCGATACGGTCGGCCGGGAGGCCTCCGAGGTTGCTGACAAGGTCAGCGCGCACCTCAAGGATATTGGCGTTGATACCGGCGTGATGGCCAACGCCGCCAAGGAGCAGGTGAGCGAACTCCAGCGCCTGATTGGTGAGGAATTGCGCGCACGCCCGCTGCGCGCTCTGGGCATCGCCGCGGTGCTCGGGGTGTTCGTCGGCCTCATCTCGGCGCGCTAGGTCATGTGGCAGTCATTGCTACTTCTGGCGGCAAGCGAGGCGTCGGGCCTGGTCCGCCGCACCGTGCGGGCAGCCCTTTGCTATGGCGTGGCGATTATGTCCGTCCTCTTCGGTGTGGGATTTGCTCTTGTTGCGTTGAGAAACTGGCTCGCTCTCGCCTATCCCGATATCAATGCCGATCTGCTGATTGCAGCTGCAATGGCTGTCATCGCCGGCATGGCCTATGCGGGCGGTGTTGCCCTCCAGCACTATCGCCAGCGCCGCGAAACCCTGCGTGCGGCATCTCTTATCGCTGCGCCCGTCATCGCGGGTGCCGTCAGAAAGATGCCGCTGGCATCGGCCGCCTTGATCCTGGTTGCGGCGGTTGGCCTGTTCGCCGGCCGCGCCATCGCCAATGGAAAATAGGTGCCGCGGCGGCGTCGGGCGCCTTGCATCGGCGCGCGCAACAGACAATGCGATCGACAGCGGCAATCTTATCGAGATCAGGGATTAGACAGGCGCCTCCATGAAAATTGCCTATGGCTATGACATCGAGATCGAATGCGCCAATGAAACGCCCGTCATCGCCCTTGTGGATATTCATCCAACGCGGCGAGGGGATATTTGCCGCAACGATATTCCGGTCATCCGCTCACTGTCTTTTCCCGATCGCGATATCTCAAGCGAGCTTTACCAGGACAAGTTCGGCAATCTGTGTCGTCGGTTCGTCGCCCCTGCAGGGCGCCTCTCGCTGTGCGCATCCGGGCTGATTTCAGATAGCGGAATGCCGGATGGCTGCGACACGGACGCGGCTATGGTGCGCATCGAGGATCTGCCGAGCGATGTGCTTGAGTTCACATTGGGCAGCCGCTACTGCGAAACCGATATTTTGAGCGAACAAGCCTGGGCACGCTTCGGTCGTCCTGATCTTGGCTGGTGGACGGTGCAGGCCATATGCGATTACGTCCATGATCACATCACGTTTGACTATCTCCAGGCGCGCAGTACGCGATCGGCTGCGGAGGGCTTGCGTGAGCGCATCGGCGTGTGTCGTGATTTCGCCCATCTGGCGATCACGCTATGCCGTTGTCTCAATATTCCTGCCCGCTACTGCACCGGCTATCTCGGCGACATAGGGGTCCCTGCCGACCCCAATCCCATGGATTTCAGCGCCTGGTTTGAGGCCTATCTCGATGGACGCTGGTGGACGTTTGATGCACGGCACAACCAGCCGCGCATCGGCAGGATCGTTATCGCCCGCGGTCGTGATGCAACCGATGTACCAATCCTCAATTCCTACGGACCGCACGTGCTGCGGCGCTTCGACATTCTCACCCAGGAGATGGCCAGCAATGCCGACGTCCCTCCCTCTCCGCTCATGAATACGTTTGTTCAGTTAAGTTGAGGCGGGATCGGCAGGGCCTGCCTGCATCAGCTGATCGGTACCCGATCATCATGCTGTCGATGACGCCGAGTGTGGTGGTCTTCGGCAAACGCTCAGCACGTTTTGTCCGCGTCGCATCAACAGTGAAAACGCAAACGGATCACCCCGCCCGGCGCGGTTGGCACAATTTCGCCCTGCAACTGGCCGGCCAAACCTTTCAGGATCCGCGATGGCTGCTGGCTGTCTGGCAGCGTGCCATCGATCACCGCCTGCAATTCCACGCGACCATCTTCCATCGCTTCAAGCGAGATCGAGACTGATTGCGTGTCCGCTCCCTTGAATCCGGTCATGATGGCATCGACCAGCACCAGCCCCAAAGGGATGGCCCGGTCCACAGCAAGGCCTGCGTCACTCGTGATTTTAGCTTCGATCGACCGGCCGCTCTCGTTAAGGGCGCTGGCAAGTGTCAAAATGATTTCTTCCGTAAACGGTTTCAGCGGCACCGGCTGCATGTGGTTATCCGTCAGCGCCAATCGGTAGGCAACGGAGAGGACCAGCACCTTGGCCTCCATCTCGGCCAGGCTGGTGTCGGTACGGCTGCCCTGCTGCCGGCGCGACAGCGACATGTAGCTCTGAATAACCTGCAGGCTGTTTTTCAGGCGATGATGAAGCTCCCGGTTGAGAAAGCGGTTGGACGCCAGGGACTGGCTGAGGGCGCTTTCGCGCTTGATCGATTCATCGATCATGTCGTTAAAAGCCAGCGCCACCGATCTGATATCGGCCGGCATCTTTTCACCAACCGGCGCAAGTTCAGCCTTGCCGTGGGCGCGGGCACGCGCCGCCTGCTCGATACCCGAAATCCATCTGGTGATGCCGGTTCGAACAAAATGGGCATAGCTTGCAAACAGAGCCGCAAGCATCAGCACGGGGAGAGAGACAAGCATCACGAAGCGAAACCACGCATCGGCGCGCGGCTTATCGTCGAAGCGAGCGAGAATATAGAGGTCGGAATTGGAGATGGCTTCGGTGGTGTAATTGTATTCTTTTCCGTCCTGAGCGGAGGCACGCCAATGCGCCGATCCAGCCACAATGTTTTCGGCTTGCGGCAGCCATGACATGTCCTCCTCCCTCGCACCTCGCACCGCCATGGGTATGAGCCCCGGGCTCATCAGCGCGACAATCATCGACTTTCCCGAACCAAGTTCAAAAAAGCGATCGAGCAAGGACGGATCGACGAATGTCACTGATTCCCATTGGCTGCCGTTTTCCAGCACCGACCGTTCATAGACCGCCAGATGGCGTTCATTGCCTGCCCGCACCGGCCCGTAATCGGCTTCAACTTCAAGCGGGCTGAACGGCAATCTGACGTGGGGTTTTTCCCGGTATTCAGCCAACACCCGCAACGCCAGATCCTGGGTGATTGACGCGGTCCGCGAGGAAAAACACGACCGGCCATCAGCGTTGTTGATGGCGATGGCATTATAGCCTTCCATTTTATACAGCAATTGCGCCGCAACCGCGTAGCAGTCGATTGCGCCACCCGGTTGCGCCTGGATCGATTCGGTCAGGATAAAGACTGTCCGCAACACGCTGGTGACCCAGACGTCGGTTCGCACCGCAAAATCGGAAACTGCCTGGCCGCGCTCGTTTTCGATGCTTGTCAGAATCGACTGATAATTTCCGAATGCAAAAACAACGCTGAGACCGGCAATCGGAATCACAATCAGAATCATCAACGCCAACAGGCGTGCGCGGACGGTCATTAATCCCAGGCGTGTCAGCATCGGCGCGGCTAGGGCGTTGCGGAGCGATTGATGACAGCCAGGACAGACTTGTCAGCGGGCATATCGTCCACACCCGACATGCCAAGCAATTCAGCCAGCTTCACGCGCGCCCGATTGACGCGGCTTTTCACCGTTCCAATCGCAATACCGCAGATCTCCGCCGTCTCTTGGTAGCTCATGCCGGACGCGCCAACCATGATCAGCACTTCGCGCTGTTCTTCTGGCAGCTTGGCCAGCGCCACCCGGAAATCGGCGAGATCGAGGCTTCCCTCCTGTCCGCCGGAGACTGCGACATTCTGCGAGAACATCCCGTCGGTGTCCTGCACTTCGCGACCACGCTTGCGGTAGGCGGAGAAATAGGTGTTGCGCAGGATCGTGAACAGCCACGCTCTGATGCTGGTGCCTTCATGAAAGCTGGCGGCATGGCTCCAGGCCTTCAGGAGCGTGTCCTGGACCAGATCATCGGCCAGCTGGATAGAGCCGCTCAGGGACGCGGCGAAAACACGAAGCCGCGGGATTTCGGAGATCAGAAGCTCGCGGAAAGCCTTTCCGGCGGAATAAGCAGTCTTCTCGCAAGGCGCTGCTATCGACGCCGTTACCAGGACGATTGCATCACTGGTCATTGCTCTGCTCCTTGGCTTCCAGCTCAGCCAGAAGGGCCAGGAATCGATCGGGGATCGGCGCGCTCACCAGATCGTCGAAATGAGCTTTCAAACCGCGACCGATTGCATCCTGGACTTTGGGGTCCAGCGTTCCGGTCCGATGATCGTCGCCGAAGGCTGTCGATGTGTGCATTGATGAATCTTTTTCTTTGTCAGACATCATTTCAAGGTCCCGAAGAACAGCATCTGCAAAAATAATCAGCGCTCTCTTTACCTCATTCAATTCGCCAACGCACCAAATGCTCCCGGGTTCCACTTAAATTTAAAAATAAATTTCTTGCCAAAACGTATGAAGTCGCGATGCTCAACGCTACATCAGACGAGGTGTTTTTATGTCGATATCCAAGGAAATAGCCGCTCATCTTCCGTATCTTAGGCGGTTTGCGCGAGCGCTCAGCGGGTCGCAGCAAAGCGGCGACGCCTATGTTGTGGCAACACTTGAAGCGTTGATCGCCGACCCCACCATCTTCCCGCGCGACATGCCAGGCCGTCATGCCCTCTATCGCGTCTTTCTGGCGCTGTGGTCGACCACCAGCCAGCGCTCCCTTCCCGTTCCAGACGTTGACCGGCAGACGAGTGCCGAGCGCAATCTTGAAACGTTGACGCCGCGCCCACGACAGGCATTCCTTCTTTGCGCAGTTGAAGGGTTTTCCATCGATGAGGTCGCGCGCATCCTGTCCACCTCACGAGAGGACGCATCAGCCCTTATCCACAAGGCAGGCCAGGAAATCGCCGATCAGGTTGCGACCGATGTGCTGATCATCGAAGACGAGCCGATCATCGCCCTTGATATCGAGGCGCTGGTGGGAGATCTGGGCCACCGCGTTGTCGGTATTGCCCGCACTCATCGCGAGGCCGTCATCCTGGTCGCCAGCAAGACCCCGGGGTTGGTGCTTGCCGATATTCAACTTGCCGATGGCAGTTCGGGGCTGGACGCCGTCAACGAAATTCTCACTGCGGTCAACGTTCCGGTGATTTTCATCACCGCCTATCCTGAACGCCTGTTGACCGGTGACAAGCCCGAACCTGCTTTTCTCATCACCAAACCATTTCAGCCGGACGCGGTGAAGGCGGCGATCAGTCAGGCGCTGTTCTTTGACAGGAAAGCCCTGCAACCTGCCTGAGCAGGTAAAGCGCGCTGGCCTGCCGGCCTGCCTCTCGCCGCATCAAAAAATTACCCTTCGGCTCTCCATAGCCCGGATCGCCGTCAGGCTCTCCGTAGCAGCCCGGCGATCGCCGAAATGGCGAAGGCAATGAGGGCGACAACGAAGACGATCTGCGCAGCCGATACAGCGGTGCCGGCAAGGCCGCCGAAGCCGAGCGCAGCAGCGATCAGAGCGACGATAAGAAAGATAATGGCCCATTGGAACATGACTGCCTCCTAGAATGATGTGTGACAGGGAAGGAACGTCATTGTGTGCTGATTGTTCCAGGCGCGTGACAGGGTGGGTGGTGCCCATCCTGACGCTGAAGCCGCGTGAACTGCGCTGATGTGCCGGGCTCGGACGTTGATCTGTTGGCGATGGCGGCACGGTTTGAGAAGGAGCCACCCTCCCACTCCCGCGCTCCGCCCTGCGTCACATAAAGGACGCGCGAAACGCGGCAGCGCTTGGGCTCGTCCGGGCTTTCCGGCCGGCCAGTTGATCCACACTGATGGCCTCAATGGTGATCCGCGCCATCGCCTCTATGCAATCAATCAGCGGCACGCCCACCCGTGATGCCAGCGTCCCGGCGATCCCCGCAAGCCCGGCGCCGCCTAGAATGACGCGCTCCGCGCCATCGCCCGCGCATGCCGATATCTCTCCTGCGAGCGCATCCAGTGCACGGTCCGGATCGCGGGCGATCTCCCCACCGGTCATTGCCGTCGCCTTGATCGAGGCAAGACGGGCGGTGAGCCCGATGGATGCCACGAACTCCTCGAGCATCGGCACCCAGGCCGCGCCTCCGGTGACAATGGAAAACCGGCCCGCTGACCGCGATGCAAGGTGGCACGACGCCTCGGCCATACCAATCACCGGGACCGCCGATATCTCGCGCAACGCGGCCAGCGCCGGATCGCCGAAACAGGCGAGCATCACGGCATCAAGCGGCGTGCTGCAATGTCCGGCCAAGGCATCGAGCGCCGCATGCCCTCCAACAGCAAAGCTTGGCCGCGACGTGATATAGGGCGAACCAAACCGGCCGGTAACGCCCACAAGCTCGGTGCCCATTGGCAGAAACGATTGCGCCGCTTTCACCACCCGCGCGGTAATGTCCTGCGTCATGTTCGGGTTGATCACGAGGATGCGCATATGCGGCTTATCGTCCGGTTTTGGGCGGGGGCGCATTTCGCCCGGCGATACGCCCCTCGCGCCATTGTTCGACAGACATGGTCGGCAGATCAAAATAATCGCGCGTTGACGCGTAACCCTGCCCACCCATCCGGCCAATGGCATCCAGCGCCACAGGATCGACGTGATGGTTGGCGGGGTCAACCGTATCGGCATGAAAATGCGCAAAAACCACTTCGCCCAAGATGATCTCGCGTGAAGAGCCGATGCTCAGCGTCGTGTGATGGCGGCATTCAAATGCTGCGGGCGCCTCGCCAATCCACGGGCTTTGCACCTTCACGCCCGTCATCGCAGTCAGGCCGGCCTCGCGAAGTTCGTCGATGTCGGGACCAAAAGGCACGGCGCAAACGTTCATCGCCGCCAGAATGGTGTCCGATACGATGTTTACGGTAAAGACCTGGCTCTCGCGCACATTGCGACCGGTATCCTTCTGCGCGCCGGTCGGGCGATACTCGACGCCCAGAGCAAGGATGGCCGGGTCCGCCGACAGGCAATTGAAAAAGCTGAACGGTGCGGCGTTGACGACACCCTCCTTCGAGATCGTGGTCACCAGCGCGATGGGGCGCGGAACAACGGCACCGATCAGCAGCTTGTAGCGCTCGCGCGGGGTCAGTTTAGCGAAGTCGAAGGTGGTGATGCCGGTCGCTTCATCCGGTCTGGCAGCGTCCAGCGCAGGTGGGTGTGAAGTCAGGTTCATGGCCGGGCTGCTTCCTCTTTTCAGGTATAGAACGCGAGGAGTTCGCGAAATTCCGTGGCGCCGCGCGGCGCAGCATGGTTCGATCCTTGTTCCGGTTCTTTGCCCTGGTCAGGCTGCGGAGCCTTACTGCCATGGCACAACTAGAAAATCTACAAAACCGCTTGCTTCATTAATTTGCAGACAATGCGATGCGTCGATGATTTGAACCCCGTCAAGCACGCTCTTTAAAGCCGCAACAGGAGCCATTGAACAGGCAGACGCGACTACTGTTGCGCGAGGATACAACGCACCTGCCTCTGTGCCCCGACTGCGACATTCGGCGGCGGCTGGCTGGCGCATGTTTCGCGCGCCACCGGGCAGCGGGGCGCAAAGGAACACGCTGTGGGCCTGCTCTCCAGCGAAGGCGGCGCGCCAGAGATCGCATTGAGGCGCGCGCCCTTGACCGCGCCGTGGAGGTTCGCGGCCAGCAGCCCCTTGGTGTAGGGATGGCGGGCATCGCGGATGATATCATGCACGGTGCCCGTTTCGATGATCTCGCCCGCATACATCACCGCGACCCGGTCCGAGACCTCGACGACAACACCGATATCATGCGTGACGAAAATCATGCCCATGCCGAACTGGCGCTGCAGATCACGCAGCAGCAGCAGGATCTGGATCTGCACGGTCGCATCGAGCGCGGTGGTCGGCTCATCGGCCAGGAGCAGTTTGGGACGACACGCCAATGCCAGCGCAATCATGGCGCGCTGGCGCATCCCGCCGGACATTTCATGCGGATAAGCCCTCAGCCGACGCTCAGGTGAGGGCATCTGCACGCTTTTGAACATATCGAGCGCCCGCGCCATGGCTTCTGAGCGTGAGCAGCCTTCATGACGCATCACCGTTTCCGCGATCTGATCACCGATGCGATAAACAGGATCAAGCGCCAGCATCGGGTCCTGAAAGACCATCGAGACCGTACGTCCGCGATGATCCGCCAGCGCGCGCCCTTGCAGCGCCAGCACATCCTGACCATCAACGCGCAGCGTGCCGCCGATCTCGGTCCGGTTCTCCGGCAGAAGGCGCAGCAAGGTTTTCAGCGTCACGCTTTTGCCCGAACCGCTCTCGCCCAGAATACCCAGCGTTTCTCCTGATTGGAGCGTGAGGCTTACGCCGTTCACCGCGTGCACTGTGCGCTCGCCATGAAAGCGCACCGTCAGGTTTTCCATGTCGAGCAGGGGCGCGCTCATGCCTCCACCCCCCGGTTGCGATGGTTCGATCCGGGAATATGAATATGGCAGGCCACCTGATGCCCCTCGCCCGGCAGCCCGAAGAGACCAGGCTCAACCGCCGCGCAGATCGTGTCCGCATGCTTGCATCGCGTATGAAACCGGCACCCGGCGGGCGGATTGATCGGGTTGGGCGGATCGCCCGTCAGAGGGGCCTCCATCGTGCGCCGATCCGGGTCCATCGAGGGCATCGCCGACAGAAGCGCCGCAGTATAGGGATGCGCCGGCGCGGAATAGATCGCCTCCACCGTGCCGATCTCGGCCACTTGCCCGAGATACATCACCATCACCCGGTCGCTCATATGCCGCACGACATTGAGGTCATGCGAGATGAACACATAGGTGAGGCCCAGCTCCGCCTTGAGATCGGCCAGCAGGTTGAGAACCTGCGCTTCCACCGATTTGTCGAGCGCGGAAACAGATTCATCGAGCACGACGATTTTCGGTGAAAAGGCCAGCGCCCGCGCAATATTGACACGCTGGCGCTGCCCGCCGGAGAGTTCATGGGGATAACGGCCGGCGAAGCGGCGCGGCTCGAGCCCCACACGCTCCAGCAGCTCATGCGCCAGCCGGGCCGCCTGCTGCGGGCTCATCCCGTTCACCTTGGGGCCAAAGGCGATCGCATCTTCCATCGTCAGGCGCGGATTGAGCGACGCGTAGCTGTCCTGAAACACCATCTGGATCTGGCGACGCAATTCGCGCGCGGAGATATGCTTGCCCAGCAATTTGCCACCAAGCGTGATGGTGCCCGCATCGGGGGAGATGAGATCGACAATCAGCCGGGCGGTGGTGGATTTCCCGCACCCGCTTTCACCGACGATCCCCAGCGTTTCACCTTCAGCAAGATCGAAGCTGACATTGTCCACAGCACGAACCACGCCGCGCGATGAGCCCAGGAGCCCACCCTTGAGGCGGAAATGCTTCACCAGATTCTGGGCGGAGAAGAGCGGCGCGGGGATCATGATTTGAGATCCATCGCCGAGCGCAACCCGTCCGAGAACAGGTTGAATGAAATCGAGGTGCAGAAAATCATCAGGCCTGGGAGCGCTGCCACCCAGGGCTGCACGTAGATGGCATTGCGCAAGGTATTGAGCATCAGGCCCCATTCGGGCTCCGGCGGCTTGACGCCCAGCCCGAGGAAGGAAAGCCCGGAGGCGAGGATCAGCGAGACGGAGATCAACCCCGTCGCATACACAAAAATCGGACCAAGCACATTGCCCAGCACATGCACGCGCACGATGGTCATGGATGAAGCGCCCGAAGCGCGGGCCGCTTCGATGTATTCGAGTTTGCGCACGCCGGTGGTGACGCTTTCAGCAATGCGGGCAATGGGGGGAATAAACACAATCGAGAGCGAAAGCAGCCCGTTAAAAATGCCGGCCCCCAGCGCACCCGAGAGCGCGATTGCCAGCAAAACCGAGGGGAAAGCGAAGAACACATCGACGGTGCGCATCAGGAGGCTGTTCACCTTCCCACCGACGAAGCCGGCCGTGATCCCGATGAACGCGCCGAAAAAGAAGGCGATGAAGACGGGAGTGACGCCCATCAGCAGGGACAGGCGAGCCCCGTAGATGAGGCGCGACAGCATATCCCGGCCAAGTTCGTCGGTTCCCAGCGGGAATCCGGCTGTGCCGATCGGCCGCAGACGGCGGAGCAATTGTCCGCGATAGGGATCATTGGGCGCGATGTAGGGGGCAAAAAGGGCCATCAGCACCAGCGCCAGGATGACGAGGAGCGCGAACATCGCGACGGGGTCACGCCGCAGCCTGCCAATCACTCCGGACCAATAGCCGGGAGAAACCTCAAAGGGTGCTGAATTTTGCGATGCGGAGAGGCTGCTCATGATGTCAGGTCCGCTGCACGCGCGGATCGAGCATGGTTTGAACCACGTCCACGATCAGATTGAGCGCCACGAAAAACAGCGCCAGGATGAGGATCGTGCCTTGCAGCAACGGCAAATCACGCTGAAAGATCGCCTGCCCGAGCAGAAAGCCGGTTCCCGGCCAGGAAAAAACGGTCTCGATCAGGATCGATCCACCCAGCAGATAACCCAGTTGAAGTCCCATCACTGCGAGCGCCGTGGGCGCCGCGTTTTTCACGACGTGTCGGAAAACACCAAAATCCAGCAGACCCTTGGCCCGCTGGCCGACAATGAACTCCTGGCTGAGAATATCAGCCACCAGAGCCCGTACTGTCCGCGCAACAATCCCCATCGGGATCACGGACATGGTGATCGCGGGTAGGATGAGATGGCGCACATGCAACCAATTCCAGGCCCAGTCAGCCGATCCGCCCGGCCCGGCGCCAGTGGCGGGCAACCAGTTGAGCTGAACGGAAAAAATGATCACCAGCACCATGCCCAGCCAGTAATGCGGCACCGAAACCCCGATGATCGAAATGAATGAGGCCAGCCTGTCCACCCAGCCGCCGCGGAAATACCCGGCAACAAAGCCGAATAATCCGCCGAGCAGAAAGCCGATGAGCGTCGCGAGAACCGCCAGCATCAAGGTGTTGCCCAGCGCCTTGGATAATTCCAGAGCCACGGGCCTGCCAGTGGCAATGGAGACACCCAGATCACCCTGCACTGTCTTTGCCAGCCAGATGAAATACTGCACGGGCAGTGGCTTGTCGAAGCCGTAGAGCCGTCGCATCTCGGCTTGAAGCTGCGCCGAGGCGTCGGGCGGGAGAACCGAAGTCAGCGGGTCTCCCGGCGCGATATGCACGAGCATGAAGCATACAACACTGACGCCAAACGCCACCGGCAGGGTGTAGAGCAGCCGCTTGGCAATATACATCAACATGCAAAGCAACTTTCAACAAGGCAGGTTGGATCAGGGTGCCGGATCGGAAAACTGATCATGGGCCCGCAGGATGCCGCTTCGGTCCGAACGCCGCAGCGATTTTTCCAACCGCACTGGAGACCCCGCCGGACTGGTGCCGGCGGGGCGAGAGAGATCACTCGACCGACATCGGCGCGATATCGATGAACCAGCTCTTGGGTTGAACAACGCCTGTCACTTTTGCACTCATGGCGCGCGGGCCGGCATCATGGGCCACCCAGATGAACGGCGCTTCCTCGACAATACGCTTGTGCAAGGCGGCAAGCGCCGTATCGCGATCCTTGGCATCGAAGGTCGAGCGCGCCTTGGAGATCAGCCCGTCGAACTCGTCATTGCCGAAATAGCCCCAATTGTTCGAGACCGGCGGGAAGGTTTTCGTGGAGGTGAAGCGGACCATCGCGAAGAAAGGGTCCATGGTCGCGAAGGTGACGTTGATCGCGTTGGCGCCACGGGCCTTCGGGTCTTTTGCTCCTTCACGCCAGTTGGTGAAAACCGCATTCCACTCGATGACATCCAGTTCGACATCGAAGAAGCAGTCCTTCAGCGATTGCTGGAGGAACTCGTTCATCGGCACCGGCTGCATCTGGCCGGAGCCGGAAGCCGAGGTGAGCACTTTCACCTTCATGGGCTTGGCGGCCGAATATCCGGCTTCCGTCATCAGCTTTTTGGCTGCGGCGGCGTCATATTTGATGTCGAAGGTCGGGTTTCCCCACCAAGGATGGCTCGGATCAACGGAGCCTTTCGGCACGCCCATCATACCACCCAGAAGCGTCTTTAGTTCGTCGCGGTTGATGCACAGGTTGGCGGCATGGCGCGTGCGCTTGTCGAGCCAGGGAGACCCCTCGACGAATGAAAGCTGCCAGGGCCAGACATGCGGCTGCGGGTTTGAGTAAATCTTGAAGCCGCCACTCGTGATACGCGGCATCGCGTCTGGTGCCGGCGATTCAATCCAGTCGACCTGATTGGAAAGCAGCGCGGCGGTGCGGGCGTTTGCATCCGCCAGCGGCAGCAGCACGACGCGGTCGATCTTGGGCGTGCGCTTGGGATCCCAATATCCCTTGTTGGCGACCATTTCGAAACGCTCGCGCGGCTGGAGGCGAACCCCCTTGAACGGACCAGTGCCCGAAGGTTCGGCTGCAAAGGCTAACCAGGCCTGCTTGCCTCGCTCTGCGGCATCGCTCACGGAGGCCGGGACTGCGGCAAGCTTCGCTGCCCAATGGGCCGGAGAGGCCATGAACAGGTTTGTCAGATTGATGGGGAGGAAGCTGTCGGGCTCGGAGGTCGTCAGTTCCACCGTCAGATCATCGATCTTGCGCGCCGTACGCAGTGTCGGCATGCGCGAGACGGTGACGCCAACCTGGCTGGCGTCAAAATGGGCGGCTTCCTTCTTCAGAACCTTCTCGACATTCCACACGACAGCATCCGCAGTGAAGGCGGAACCATCATGGAACTTCACACCGGGGCGGAGCTTGAATATCCATTTTGTCTTGTCGGCGGCATCCACCGCCCATTCCGTTGCGAGACCCGGAATGACCACGCTCGCCTTGTCGGCTGACGACAGATCCCAATGCGTCAGCGCATCATACATCGGGATGCCGGTGAAGCGATTCCCTTCAAAGCCCTGATCCGGCTGGCCATGGGTACGCGGAATATCTGCCGCCGTCATGCCGATCCGCAGCACTTTCTCCTGCGCCGAAACTCCTCCGAGCATCGCCCCCAAGGCGATGCCCGCCAAAAGACTGCGACTGAGAACAGATGTCTTCATTTTCTTATTCCCCTCCATTTTCCGATACCCCTCCGCTGTTATGGCGTCTGCCAGACTGCTTTCAGGGCAACTAGCATGCCAGTTGGTTTTCCCGTCGATTGATCCTTATCAACGCTACTCTTGGCGGGGCAAGAAAGCGAGTATTGGCATTCCGCGTCATATTTTTAGACACTTCTCTATTTTGAGCAGATCAAACTTGCAGGCGATACGCCTAAAAACGAGGCGAACGCACAAATTTTAACACGGCCACACAAACGGAAACGTCTCAGAAAGCGCCCAGTCCCGCGCCCTGTTGCGACGTCCATCATCGCCATCCGCCGGATGATCTCGCGGCTGGTCTTGCAGTAGCGGAAGATGAACGGACTGCTCATACCCAGAAGACTACCGCCATAGGCTCAAACGACAAGCCGGTTTTCCTCTGGCAGTGCTGCGAGCGGGGCATTTACTGAAGCGCCGGATATCGCCGCGGTTTTTTGACAAACACGAAAAATAACGAGGTCGGCGGTGCGTGGCTGGTGCTGCTGGACAGGATTGAACTGTCGACCTCTCCATTACCAATGGAGTGCTCTACCACTGAGCTACAGCAGCCTGCAAATGGCCAAAACCAAATCTGGCGAAACACTTATAACGAATCGTTATCACCCGAAAGCCGGTGACAATCAATCGGCGCCGTTCCTGCCATAAGCAGGCTGCGCAGGCAAGCGCGAGGGCGCCGTTCAACCACCGAGATAAACCCCGCCATTGGCATGGAGCACCTGGCCGGTTACGTAGCGCCCGCCGGGGCCGGCAAGGAAGCGGCAGATGGCGGCGATATCGTCGGGCACGCCGCGCCGGCCGAGCAGCGTTGACTGCGTGGCGTGATGGCGCGGCTGCTGATGGCCGGTCGACGCGCCGCGCACCGTGTCCATCAGGCCGGGCGAGACGTTGTTGACGGTAATCGCATGAGGCCCAAGGTCATGAGCGAGTGCCCGGGTCAAGCCGACGAGACCAGCCTTGGCGGTAACCACATGAGGTCTGTCGGCGGCCCCCGTATGCGCCGTCAGCCCGCCGATATTGATGATAGTGCCGGCCCCGCTCGCTTTCAGCGCCGGCAGGGCGGCCTGCACACAGTGAAAGGCGCCATCGAGGCAGATCGCCAGAACGGTTTTCCAGGTGGCAAAATCAAGCGTGTCAAAGGCGCGCTCACCGCGCACCGCAGCATTGTTGACGACAATATCGAGCCTGCCGAAGCGGGCAAGCGTGGCAGCGATCATGGCATCGACGGCGGCACGGTCGGTGACGTCGGCCATCGCCACCATGGCGCGGTCACTGCCGATTTCGTCTGCCACCGCCTCGACCTCATCGCGGCTGGCGCGGGTGTTGACGATGATGCTGGCTCCGCCCGCCGCCAGGCTGAGCGCAATCGCCCGGCCGATATTGCGACCGGCTCCGGTGACGAGGGCTACCTTGCCGTCAAGTTCCTGCATGTGCGTGTCCCTTTCTAGCCGACGGCACGGCGCGGATCAGCGCCAACACCGGCAATCCAGTTGGCGAAACCGATGATGGCGAAGGTGAGGAGCAGCATCGTCACGCCGATGATGGCGATGGCGCCCAGATCACCGCTTTCGTTGAGATCGAAGATCACCACCGACAACACCTTGGTGTTTTGCGAGGAGAGAATGACGGCAGCCGACAGCTCACGCACAACGCCGATGAAGATCAGGCACCAGCCGGCGATGACGCCGCTTTTGAGCAGCGGCGCGGTAATGCGGCGCAACGTCCCCAGGCGCGTGGCGCCAAGAATGCGCGAGGCCTCCTCCAGCTCCGGATGGAGACCGCGAAAGGAGGCACGCATCTGCTGATAGGCGACTGGCAGCTCGATGGTGAGAAAGGCAAAGAAGAGGATCCACAACGTGCCGTAGAGCACGAGCGGGCCGCGCGTATAAGCAAGGAAGAGACCAACGCCCAGAACGATGCCGGGAATGGCGAGTGGAGCGCTCACCAGCGCTTCCAGCAGACGCCCCGTCCTGCCGCCCTGGCGGGCGACCCTATAGGCGATGAGGAGCGCGAGGATGGTGCCGGCACTGGCGGTTCCCAGCGCCAGAACGAAGGTATTGGCGAAAGCCCGCCGGGTCTGGGAAAATTCAATGAAGACGAAATTGACGTGGGCCAACGTCAGGTTGGCAAGATCGAGCGGGCCAGCGGGCACGCGCGAAAAGGCCGCCTTCAGCAACGCGCCATAGGGCAGGAAAAGCGGCAGCGCCAGAACCATCATGACCAGGGCAAAGGCCGGCCAGCGCCAGATACCAAGCGCCATGAGGCGCGCCTCCCCGCTCTTGCCGCCCACCACCGCATAGCCGCGCCGGCCGAGCAGACGGCTTTGCATGAACAAAAGAAGCATGGTGACAAGCAGCAACGGCAGGGCGGCGGCGGCGGCGACTTCCGGTTTCGGGGGAAACTGGAAGAGGGAATAGATTTTGGTCGTGATGGTATGAAAGCCTGCCGGAATGGCCAGGATGGCGGGTGAGCCGAAGAGGGTCATCGCCTGGAGGAAAGCGACGAGCGCGCCGGCCAGCAAAGCCGGCAGTGCGAGTGGCAGCGTGATCGCGCGCACGACCCGCCAGCGGCTGGCGCCAAGAATGCCGGCGGCGTCCTCAAGATCGGCTGGAATGCGATCAAGCGCGTTCGACAGCACGACGAACACATAGGGCGCGGTGTAGCAGGTGACGACAAAAACGAGGCCTGAGAAGGTATAGATATCAAACAGGGCTTCAGTGCCCCCGCTCATCTCGCGCCACAGGCGATTAAGGATGCCGCTATTGGGGGCAGCCAGGATTTCCCAGGAGATGGCGCCAAGAAAAGGCGGAGTAACGAAGCTGGCGGTGAGGAGCGCGCGGACGATCCGCCGCCCCGGCAGATTGGTGCGCGAGACCAGCCAGGCCAGAGGTGCCGCGCTTATCGCCGCGAAAACCGCCACCAGTCCGGCAAGGCTGAACGTGGTGATCAGCGGATCCAGCAAATCGGGATCGCTGACAAGATCGCCGAAATTGGCAAGCGTCGGCATGCCTTTCGCATTCGTGAAGGCAAACACCGCCAGCCACAACAGAGGCAGCCCGACGAGCGCCGACAAAAAAAGAACAATCGCGCCAAGCACGCCGGCGGAGAGGTCAATCCCCGCCGGATGCCGGCCATCCGCCGTCGCAAACGATTTCAGCGCCGGCGTTGCTGTCATGTTTTGAAGTAGCGCAAATAGCGCTTCTTGATATCACCCACCTGGCTGTCGACGCTGACCGGATCATCCTTCATCAGCTTGATCTCGGACAGTGGCTTGCGCCCCTGCGGCTCCTTGATGTCGGGGCGCAGCGAGCGCAATCCCCCCTTGTCGACGATCAGCTGCTGCGCCTCGAGCGTGAAACTCCACGCGTGGAAGAGGCGCGCGGCATTGGGATGCTGGGCGCTTTTCATGACACCCGTCGGGCCGATGACAAGAGGCGTTCCTTCGCTGGGATAAACGACCTCGATCGGGGCGCCACGCTCCTTTTCCAGAAAGACGTTGTACTCATTGCCATCGATCATGACGGGACGCTCGCCGGCAACCACCTTGCGCGGCGGATCGGTCGATGACTGGACCTGCATCACCTGCTGCGCGGCAAGCTTTTCAAAATAGGACCAGCCGAGATCACGCGCCATCTGGAAGGTGGCGGTGAGGATGGTGCCGGAATAGCCGGGATGGGCCTTGACCAGTTTTCCCTGCCATTTGGGTTCAAGCAGGTCGGCAAAGCTCTTGGGCGCGTCCTTCGCCTCGACCAGATTGGTGTTATAGGCGATCACGCTCAGGCTCGATCGCATGGCGGCGAAATAGCCTTCCGGGTCGAAGCTGCCTGCCGGATAGATTTTCTGGACTTCGTCGGGCAGGGCGGAAGCCAGCCAGCCCTCGCGCTTCCAGAAAATGAAATGGGCGGCATCCGAGCTGTTGACGATATCGACGTTGTAGATCTTGCTCGAATATTCCTGGCCGATTTTCGAGAATTGCCGCTCGGCGCCATTGCGTTCAACGACCACGTCGATACCAGGATATTTTTTCTCGAAAGCCTTCGCCAATTCCTCGGCGACCTTCACTTCGATCGAGGTGTAATAAACGACCTTGCCTTCCTTGCGGGCTGCCTCCTCAAGCTCGGGCGTGATCTTATATGTCGGGGTTTGTGCCTGCGCTGCCATGGTCATGACAATCAGCAGGGCCAATGATCGGCATATTCCGTTGATCATAGAGTTCCTCCCTTTTTTAGTCTGTTTTATTTTCGTACGTCTTGTCGTTCCAACCTCGTCATAACGTCACCGGACGGCAGCGCTGCGGGTCGAAGCGAACCCACACCGCGCCGCTCTCAGGAATGCGCAGATCGGGCGTGGTGGACGCCCGCAATGTCGTACCATTGGCAAGGACCAGCGAGAGATCGCGCGTTGCGCCAAGGAAAGTATGGCGGGTGACACGGGCCTGCACCGTGTTGACGCCCTCTTCAGCGCGGATATCAAGCTCGTGAAAGCGGATGGAAAACGCTCCCCTCGCATCTTTCGTAAACAACGGTTCGGCGCAGCGCACGACGCCAGCACCGATATCGAGATGGATATCATCGAGCGCTTTACCGCTCAGCACGTTGGCGCCACCCAGAAAGTTCGCGACGAAGCCGGAACGCGGGCGCGAGTAGATGTCTTCTGGCGAGCCGATCTGTTCGATACGCCCGCCATTCATGACGACGATGATGTCGGCAGCCGTCATCGCTTCGGCCTGGTCATGAGTGACGTAGACTGTCGTGTAGCGGAACTCGTCATGGAGGCGGCGCACCTCGAAACGCATTTCCTCACGCAACGCCGCATCGAGATTGGAGAGCGGCTCGTCGAGCAACAGGATTTCCGGATCAACCACCAGGGCGCGCGCCAGTGCCACGCGCTGCTGCTGGCCACCCGACAATTCGCCGGGATAGCGCTCAGCGAGGTGGTCCAGCTTGACAGCCGACAGCATCCTGCCAACGGCAGCGCCGATCTGCGCCTTGTCGATTTTTCGTAACGTCAGACCAAAGGCGACGTTTTCAAAAATTGTCATATGGGGCCATAGCGCATAGGACTGGAAGATCATCGACATGCCGCGCCGCTCGGGCGCCAGCACGTTTCCCGGTCGCGACAGAATATTGCCGCCCACGCTGATGGTGCCTGTGCTGGGCTCGACGAAGCCGGCAATCAGCCGCAAGGTTGTGGTCTTGCCGCAGCCCGACGGGCCCAGCAGGCACACCAGAGCGCCGCGCTCGACTGCAAGATCGATGGAATCGAGGACTGTTGTCGAACCATAATGCTTGCTGACACGTTCGAGGAGGAGGTGGCTCATGCGACGACCCGCTCCTCACGGTGGCCGGTGCGCCGGCGGGCGCCAGCCGCCACATGAGCCTTGAGTGCTGCGGATGCGGCGGCCGGATCGCGTGCGGCCAAAGCCTCGACGATGGCGCGGTGTTCGGTATTGGACACCGACAGGCCACCACCTCGCAGCAGACCGTTGCGGCGGATGGTGTGCAGTTCGTTGGTGAGGCGCTGGTATATCTCGATCAAACGACCATTGCCGGTCATCTCGAAAATGCGGCGATGGAAGGTAAGATTCAACGGAAAGTAGCGGTGAAAATCCGCCGGGTCGAGATAGGTTTCCATTTCATCGACGCGAGCGCGAAGCTCAGTGATTTCCTCGTCGCTGATGCGTGGCGCCAGGAGCGCACCAGCAAGACCTTCCAACGCCTCGCGCACGACATACATTTCCCGCGCCTCGGCCTCGCTCACGACACGCACGAAGGCGCCCCGATTTTTTTCGATCCTGACAAGTCCCGCCGCCTCAAGAGCACGCAGCGCCTCGCGCACGGAGGAGCGCCCTACTCCCAGACGTTCGGCGATTTTGACTTCCTTGATCTGCTCGCCTGAATCAAGGTCGCCGGCAAGAATGAGACGCATCACCTCCGCCTCCACCAGGCTCGAGAGTGAAGCCGTGCGGACCAGGGCGATGGCAGCCGGCGTGTCGATCACGAGGTCAACTCCCGGTGAATTCAGGCTTGCGCTTTTCCATGAACGCCTTGCGGCCCTCGCGATAATCGGCGCTGGCAAAACACGCCGCCACCATGCGATCGCAAAGCGCGATATCCTGCTCAGCCGGATCTTTGAGGATTTCGATGCTCGCCTGTTTCAGTGTCGCAATCGTCAGCGGCGCGTTGTCGGCGATCATGCCGGCGGTCGCCATGACGGTTTCCTCAAGCTTGTCGTCAGCCACCACCTGATTGACAAGCTGCAGGCGGAACGCCTCCTCGCTTGAAAACTGACGGGCGGTGAAGAAGATTTCCTTGGTTGCCACCGGGCCGATGGTCTCGATGTAACGGCGCAGCCCATTATAACCATAGCCGAGGCCCAGTTTGGCGGCTGGCAGGGCGAATTTTGATTTCTCAGTGGCAAACCGCATATCGCAGCACACTGCGAGATTGAGACCGCCACCGATGCAGAAACCGCGGATCATGGCGATCGTCGGTTTCGGCATGCGGTAGATGCGGGTGTACACGCGGTCGACGAGGGCGTTATAGCTTTTCACCGCTTCCTCGCCGGCGCGCTCACTTTCAAACTTCGAAATGTCCGCCCCTGAAACGAACGCCTTGCCGCCGGCGCCCGTCAGTACGATCACACGAACTGAAGGATCGGTGACGAAATCGTCGAGGATCTTCTCGGCTGCTTCCCACATGTCGAAGGAGACGGCATTGTGTTTTTCAGGGTTGTTGAAGGTCATGATGGCGACCTTCCCCTCTTTGCGCGACAGCATTTTATCAGTCATCGTCTGGGTCCCTCAAATGGTTCCGGCAGCACGCAAGGCTGCGATCTCGTCGGCGCCGAGGCCGATCTCGTGTAAAATTTCGTCCGTTTCGCCACCACAGTCCGGCGGCGCACGATCAAGATGGCTTGGGGTCCGGCTGAGGCGTACCGGCTGGGCCATCAGCCTCATATCGCCATCCGCCACTTTGGCAGCGATGCCGAGATGGTGCACCTGCGGGTCGTCGAACATTTCGTCGATGCGATAGATCGGGCCGCAGGGAACCCCCGCTGCATTCAATCGCTCGACCCAGGTGCTGGTGGGTGCGGTGAGGAAAACAGCTTCAAGTTCGCGATTAAGCGCGTCGCGATTGTCCGAGCGCAACACCATCGTCTTGTACTCATCTCGCGCCAGCAGGCTTTCGGCATCAAGCGCTTTGGCGCAACGCTCCCAGATCGACTGTCCGGTGGTCGCCAGATTGAGGAAGCCGTCGCTCGTCCTGAAGACGCCGGTCGGGATGCTGGTCGGGTGGTTATTGCCGGCCTGCCTGGCGACTTCGCCCTTCACCAGAAAGCGCGCCGCCTGAAAATCGAGCATGAAGGCCTGCGCCTGCAGCAGCGAGGTCTGTACCCATTGCCCTTCGCCCGACACGTCCCGCTCCAGCAGGGCGGTCAGAATGCCCAGCGCGCAGAAGAGGCCGGCCGTCAGATCCGCCAGCGGAATGCCAACCCGCACCGGACCATCGCCCGGCAGGCCGGTGATCGACATCAGGCCGCCCATGCCCTGGGCAATCTGGTCGAAGCCCGGACGCTTGGCATAGGGGCCATCCTGGCCGAAGCCCGATATGCTGGCGTAGATGAGGCGCGGATTGATCACCTTCAGATCGTCATAGGCAATGCCGAGACGATGCTTCACGTCCGGGCGGAAATTTTCGACGATCACATCGGCACCCGCCACCATGCGCTTCAACAAGGCGATGCCATCGGGCGATTTCAGATCAAGCGTCATCGAGCGCTTGTTGCGGTGCAGATTCATGAAATCCGGGCCCTCGCGCGGACCGCCCAGTGCTTCGCCTTCATCCAGATGCGGTGGCATCTCGATCTTGATGACGTCAGCCCCCCAATCAGCGAGCTGGCGCACACAAGTCGGGCCGGAGCGCACCCGCGTCAGGTCGAGCACGCGAAATCTCTTGAGAGCAGCAGAAGCCTGCGGCGCCGGCATGGTCATCCCCCAAAGATCAGACGTTGGCCGCCTGATATTGGCCTGACGCTTCACGTCGGCCTTTGATGACAGCATCTTGTCGATTGTCGACAATGTCAACCGCCCGAACGCGCAGGCAGCCGAGCGGTGATTTCAATCGCCGCGCTGCTGTTTTCAGCCGTGGCGAAGGGCAGCGACAATGGCAAGGAGGGCCTGTGTCGAGCCATCGATCGCGGCCGGCGCCGCCTTGCCCTGAAGAGCCGGGAGAAGGGCCGAGGCGCGTTCCTTGCCAAGCTCGACGCCCCATTGGTCGAATGAATTGATGCCCCAGATCATTCCTTCGACGAAAACGCGATGCTCGTAGAGTGCCAGCAGCATGCCGAACATCGCCGGATCAAGACGCGGGTACAGGATCATCGTCGAGGGCCGGTCGCCTTGAAAGACCCGATGAGGAGCCAGTCTGGCGATGGCGGCATCATCCATCCCTTGCGCTTTCAGTATCGCCTCGACCTCGCCCCGGTTCCTGCCCTGCATGAGGGCCTGCGCCTGGGCCAGGCAATTGGCGACAAGGACGTCGTGCTGATCGCCATCAGCATTTGTCGGGTTGGCGGCAAGCAGGAATTCGACCGGCACGATGTCGCTTCCCTGATGCAGGAACTGGAAGAAGGAATGCTGACTGTTGGTGCCGGGCTCTCCCCAGATGAGCGGGCCGGTCGGGCCATCAACAGGCGTGCCATCGGCCTGCACCGACTTGCCATTTGATTCCATGTCGACCTGCTGGATGAGGGCTGGAAAGCGGGCAAGGCGCTGATCATAGGGGATGATGGCACGGCTGGCATAGCCACAGACAGAGCGGTGATAAACGCCGATGACGCCCAGCAGCAGCGGGATGTTGTCGCGCGGTGGGGCGGTGCGGAAATGATCATCGACCATCCGCGCGCCTTCCAGCATGGCGCGGAAATGAGTGGCGCCGATCAGGATGGCGAGGCTGAGGCCGACGGACGACCACAGAGAATAGCGCCCGCCGACCCAGTCCCAGAAACCGAAAATGCGCTCCGGCGGAATACCGAATGCCGCCACGGCGGCGTGGTTCGTCGATACAGCGCAGAAATGGCGTGCCACCGCCGATTCACCGAGATGCCCGGCAAGCCAGGCCCGCGCCGCGCGCGCATTCATCATCGTTTCAACCGTGGTGAAGGTCTTGGAGACGACAATCACCAGAGTTTCTGCCGGCTCCAGCCCGGCCAGCGCTTCGCAGAGATCAGCACCATCGACATTGGCGATAAAATGGCAGGTGAGATGAGGTGCGCCGAAGGGCTTCAGCGCCCGTGCTGCACAGGCCGGCCCCAGATCGGAACCGCCGATACCGATATGAACAATATGGCGGATGGGGCAGGTGGCCGGATTGCGCATCGCCTCGGCAAAGGCGAGCATCCGCTCGCGCTCTATCACTACATCGGCCATGACGTCGCGGCCATCAACGAGCGCGGGCCGGTCGGTCATAGCGCGCAGGGCCACGTGCAGAACCGCACGGTTTTCGGTGATGTTAAGGCACTCTCCAGCAAACATCGCGTCGCGGGCGGTGGTGACGCCGGCTGCATCGGCAAGCGACAATAGCAGGTCGAGCGTCTCGTCCGTCAGTTTCTGCTTGGCAAAATCGACATGAAGACCGCCCAGTCGGCGGCTGAAGCGGGTAGCGCGAGTGCTGTCGGCGGCGAACAGATCAGCAATGCGGCGCGGGGCGAGCGCGGCATGGTGCGCGGCAAGGCGCGCCAGCGACGATTTAACCAATCGTGTCATGTCAGCTTCTGCTCCTGCCTGACGAATGGGCCGTCGACCCGGTCGATCCTTTTCCTTGACCACAAGCGTGCTCGCTGCCTAGCCTGAAATCTGTCCCGGAGAACCGCATAATCATGACGCCGAAAGATATTCTGGCGAAGCTCGTTTCGTTTCCGACCATTCCTGCCGTGTCCAATCTCGATCTCATCGGCTGGGTAGGCGATTATCTCGCCCGCCACAGCGTGCCCTTCACGCTTATCCCCAGTCCCGACGGAACGAAAGCCAATCTCTTCGCGACCATCGGCCCCGATGTTCCAGGTGGAGTGGTGCTGTCAGGCCATACCGATGTCGTGCCGGTCGACGGGCAGACCTGGGCCAGCGACCCGTTCACGCTGACACTGCGTGGCGACAAGCTCTATGGGCGCGGCACCTGCGATATGAAGGGATTTGACGCCGTGGCGCTGGCGCTGGTGCCGGACATGCTGGCGGCCGGGCTGAAGCGGCCGATCCATCTGGCGCTCTCCTATGATGAGGAAATCGGCTGCCTCGGCGCGCCGTTGATGGTGGAGCGGATGGTCGCCGACGGGCTGAGGCCGGCAGCCGTCATTGTTGGTGAGCCCTCACGCATGAAAGTCGTCAGCGCGCATAAAAGCGGCCTGCGCTACTGGGTCAAGGTGACGGGTAAATCCGTGCATTCGAGCCGGATCGATACGGGCGTCAGTGCGGTGATGGTGGCGGCACGGCTGGTCACCTGGCATGATGACCGCTTGCGCCGGAATGCCGCGCAGGCCGACAAATCCAATCCTTTCGAGCCGCCCTACACGACGCTCCATTGCGGCACGATCGAAGGCGGAACAGCCCCCAACATCACCGCTGAACATTGCCGTTTCACAGCTGAAATCCGCGCCATCCCGAGCGAAGACGGCGAAGCACTGCTCGATGAATTTCGCCAGTTCGTCGATCGCGACGTCGTGCCGGAAATGAAGCGCATCGCGCCTGAAAGCCGCGTTGATATTGACGTGTGGACATCAGTGAAGGGGCTGCGACCGGAAGACAATGGCGTGGCCGAAGCACTGGCCAGACGTCTGACGGGCGATAATGGAACGCATGTGGTCGCCTACGGAACCGAAGGCGGTATCTTTCAGGCAGGCGGCTATTCAACCGTCGTCTGTGGACCGGGCGATATTGCCCAGGCTCACCAGGCGGACGAATTTATCGAGGAAGGCGAAATGGTGGCGGCCGAGCGCTTCGTGCGCGGCATCATCGCCGAGCTGGCGGCGTAACACGGCCTTGCGGTCAATTCGTCACAACGCCCTTCCCCGCCAGGCGTTGTAAGGCTGGCATGCCGGCAACGGGTGATCCGGGAGATGAAAATGCGTTATGCTGTGTTGACTGCCACCCTATCTGCCGTGCTTGCCTGTCATCCGGCGTCGGCGCAATCACCTGCGGCGCTCGTGAGCCCAACGCTGGAGGCAGCGAAAGCACGCGGCCATGTCCTGTGCGGCGTCAATGAAGGGCTGACCGGCTTTGCCGCACGCGATGCCACCGGCGAATGGCAGGGCTTCGAGGCCGACATCTGTCGCGCCGTTGCCGCCGCCACTCTCGGCAAAGGCGAGGCGGTGCGCTACGTGCCGCTCGATACCAATAGCCGTTTCTCCGCCCTGCAGGCCGGCAAGGTCGATATTCTGGCGCGCAACACGACGTGGACCATGGAGCGTCAGGTCAAATTCGGCTTTGAATTCGTCGGGATCAGCTTTTTTGACGGCCAGGGCTTCATGATCCGCGCCGATCGCGGCGTCGTCTCGGCGCTGCAACTGGCCGGCACGCGTATCTGTGTGGTGGCTGGTACCACCAGCGAGGCCAATCTCAACATCTATCTGCAGCAGCAGGGCGTGCCGTTCACCGCTTTGCCATTAGCCTCGCACCAGCAGAATATCGAGGCCTATCGCGCCGGCAAATGCGATGTTTATTCTGCGGATTATTCTACCTTGTTTTCACTTCGCACCTCCCTCGAACAGCCAACCGACCATGCGATCCTGCCCGAGCTCATTTCCAAGGAACCGATTGGTATTGCCGTGCGCGAGGATGACAGGGCGTGGGGCGAGATCGTCCGCTGGACGCTCAACGGCCTGATCAACGCCGAGGAATTCGGTCTCACCCGTGCCATTGCCCTCAGCGGGGCGGCGGCCGGCGATGCGGCACGCCTGATGGAAGGCTCGGATGTGTCGGGGGTACGACTTGGGCTGAAGCGAGGCTGGCTTGGCGCTGCGGTAGCAGCCGTTGGCAATTACGCCGAGCTTTTCGACCGCACCATTGGCGATGCCGGGCCGCTTGGCATGAAGCGCGGCCTCAACGCGTTATGGCGCAATGGTGGCATTCTCTATGCCCCGCCGATGTGGTGAGGAGCGTCGATGTCCATCGAGCGGCGGACTTTCCTGCTGGCTTCCCTTGCCGGCCTGACTGCAACAAGCGCCCGGGCGGAAATCCCGCTGGCGTTCAAACCCGGCGATTCGCCGCTGATCAGCAGCGAAACCGAGCAGGGCATGGTGCGCTATATCGGCCTTTATCGCCAGATTGCGGCGAGCGGCGGCTGGCCGCGGATCGAGACCAACGGGCTGCAGGCGGGAGACAATACGGCTGACGTTGCCGTCCTGCGCCGACGGCTGGTGGCGTCGGGCGATCTCCCGCGCGCCAGCAATGAGACGGCTTTTGACGGCGAATTGCGTGATGCGGTGCTGCGCTTTCAGGCACGCCACGGCGTCGCTCTCAATGGCCGGGTGACCGGCATCACGCTTGCCCACATGAACGTTTCGGCCGCCGACCGTGCTGTGCAACTTGAGGCCAATCTGGAACGGTTGCGTCAAATCCTGCCCAGGGTCAGCCGCAGCCGCCATGTGGTGATGAACGCGCCTTCCTTTGAAGCCCAGGCGGTTGGCGATGGCCGCGTGCAACTGGTCACCCGCGTGATTGTCGGCAAGCGGGCGACACCAACCCCCGTCATCAGCGCCGCCATCCAGAATGTCGATCTGCTGCCCTACTGGCATGTGCCGTCAACCATCGCGTTCCGTGATCTCGTGCCGACGGTGAGAAAGGATCCGACCTATCTCGCCTCGAGGAAAATTCGCGTCTACTCCTCGTTTGGCGGGCAGGAGATCGACCCGGCGGTCGTCAACTGGTCCGGGCAGGAGGCACAGCGCTACGTCTTCCGCCAGGACCCGGGACTGCAGAATGCCCTTGGCCTCATCCGCCTCGACATGCCCAACCGCGAAATCGTTTACATGCACGATACACCGACCAAGGAATTATTCGCGCGTGATGAGCGTGCCTACAGCGCCGGCTGCATCCGTGTGCAGTCGATTTTCGACCTCGCCACCTGGGTTCTGAACGGCACCGATGGGTGGTCACGGGGGCGCCTTGAACAGGCCACCAGCGGGGGCCAGAAGACAACGATCCATCTGCCGCAGCCGGTGCCGGTGCATTTTGTCTATATGACTGCCTGGGAGGATCAGGGTCAGATCCACTTCCGCAACGACCTCTATAATCGCGACGCGTCCGCCTCGACATTAGCCCAAACAGCCGATGCGGCAGGACGAGCCCCCTTCCAGCAGATCGCGCCCTAAGGCCGCGATCAGAGTCAACGACAGCCAAGGAGATGATGATGGCTCAAAAGGTCACCTGGCAGGGGGTCTATCCGGCAGTAACAACCCAGTTCAACGATGATTTCAGCCTCAACATCGCCGCCACCCACAAGGTGATGGAAGGGCTGGTGCGCGACGGCGTGTCAGGACTAGTCGTCTGCGGTACGGTTGGCGAGAACGGAACGCTGGCGCGCCACGAGAAGATCGCGGTCATGGAAGCAGCCAAAGACGCAGCGCGCGGGCGGGTGCCGGTCATTTGCGGGGTGGCTGAATTCTCCGCCGCCTTCGCCGGAGAGATGGCCAAAGAGGCGCAGCGCGTCGGTATTGACGGCATCATGGTGATGCCAGCCATGGTCTATACCGCAAAGCCCCATGAGACGGTCGCCTTCTACCGCGCGGTGGCGAAAGCCTCCGACATGCCGATCATGGTCTACAATAATCCCCCGATCTATCGCACCGACGTGACGCCGGCGATGCTGGCCGAGCTTGCCGATTGCGAGACCATTGTCAGTTTCAAGGAAAGCTCGGGTGCCACCAACCGCTTTAGCGATGTGCGCAATCACGTGGGTGAGCGCTATGTGATGTTCTGTGGCCTTGATGACGTGGTGGTGGAAAGCGTGGCCATGGGGGCGGTTGGCTGGGTGTCGGGCCTGTCGAATGCCTTTCCGGTCGAGGGTGAAACCTTGTTCCGCCTGGCACGCGCCGGGCGCTTTGCCGAGGCGATGGCGCTATATGACTGGTTCATGCCGCTCCTCCATCTCGATGCCCGGGCGGACCTCGTGCAGTGTATCAAGCTGTGCGAGGCGATCATGGGACGTGGCAGCGCGCTCACCCGCCCGCCCCGGCTGGCGCTGCCGGCAGCGGAAGCGGCGCATGTTGAGGCGCTGATGGCAAGAGCGCTTGCCAACCGGCCGGCGCTTCCCGATGTCGGATTAAAGAACGCCGCCTGAGGCAGCGATGACAATATCGACATTCTTTTGCATCGATGGCCATACCTGCGGCAATCCGGTGCGTGTGGTAACCGGCGGGTCCATCCCGCAGCTTGCGGGCGCGACCATGTTCGAGCGCCGCCAGCATTTTCTGGCAGAATTCGACTGGATCCGCACCGGGCTGATGTTCGAGCCGCGCGGCCACGACATGATGTCGGGCTCGATCCTCTATCCGCCGACGCGGGATGATTGCGATGTCGGCATCCTGTTTATCGAAACCTCCGGCTGCCTGCCGATGTGCGGGCATGGAACGATCGGCACCGTCACCACCATCATCGAGCACGGGCTCGTCAAGCCCAGGGAGCCGGGCGTGCTTTATCTCGATACGCCTGCCGGCAAGGTGGTGGCGCGGTACGCCCAAGAGGGCCGCTATGTCGAGAGCGTGCGCCTTACCAATGTGCCCTCCTATCTGCATGGGCAGGGTTACCGGATCGATGTCGAGGGGCTTGGCGAGATCAGCGTCGATGTTGCCTATGGCGGCAATTTCTACGCCATCGTCGAACCACAGGCGCATTATCGCGATCTGTCGGAGGTAAAACCCTCCGATATTCTGGCCTGGAGCCCGAAATTGCGCAAAGCCTTCAACGCGCGCCATGCCATCGTCCATCCCGAGAACCCGGCGCTTGATCGCCTCACGCATGTCCTGTGGACCGGCAAGGCGACGAAGCCTGGCGCCAGCGCCCGCAATGCGGTGTTCTATGGCGACAAGGCGATTGATCGCAGCCCGTGCGGCACCGGCACTTCGGCGCGCATGGCGCAGCTGGCTGCCACGGGGCGGTTGAACGACGGCGAGGATTTCGTCCATGAATCGATCATCGGCTCGCTGTTCAACGGGCGCATCGACGGGCGCACCCATGTCGGCCACAAGGACGCCATCATTCCCTCGGTCGAAGGCTGGGCGCGGGTGACGGGCATGAACACCATCACCATTGATGAGCGCGACCCGTTCGCCGCCGGCTTTTCGGTCGCCGATCCCAACTGAACGGAATTCCTATGAACCCTATTTTTGCCGATCTGCCGACAACGGTGTTCGAAGTGATGTCACGGCTGGCGCGCGAGCATGACGCGGTCAATCTGGGTCAGGGCTTTCCCGACGATCCGGGCCCGGCGGATGTGCGGGCAAAGGCTGCCGCAAGCGTCGTTGACGGGTGGAACCAGTATCCACCGATGATGGGCATCCCCGAATTGCGTCTGGCTGTTGCAGCGCATCACCGGCGCTTCTACGGGCTCGACATCGATGCCGAGCACGAGGTGATGGTGACGTCTGGCGCGACGGAAGCGCTGGCCGGCGCTATTTTCTCTCTGATAACACCCGGCGATGAGGTGGTGCTGTTCGAGCCGCTTTACGACGCCTATCTGCCACTTGTCAGGCGCGCTGGCGGCGTGCCGCGGCTGGTGACGCTGAAACCACCCCATTGGCGGTTCAGCGAAAGCGATCTGAGCGCTGCCTTCAGCGCGAAAACCAAAGTGGTCCTTATCAACGACCCGCTCAATCCGGCAGCCTCGATCTGGCCGATCGAGGATCTCGACATGCTGGCCCGCTTTGTTGAAAAATCGGGCGCGGTCGTCATCCAGGATGCGGTGTGGGAACATGTGATTTTCGACGGGCGCGCGTTTACCCCGCTGATCACACGGCCCGGCATGCGCGAGAGGGTGGTGCATATCGGCTCGGCGGGAAAAATCTTTTCGCTGACCGGTTGGAAAGTGGGGCTGGTGACAGCGGCGCCCGCCCTCATGCGCGTGCTGGCCAAAGCGCACCAGTTCCTGACCTTTACAACCCCGCCCAATCTGCAGGCGGCGGTAGCCTATGGCCTGGCGAAAGAGGATCGCTATTTCACGACGATGCGCAGCGATTTTGCCAAGGCCCGTGACTATTTTGCCAACGGCTTGCGGCAGATGGGCTTTGATCCGCTGCCCTGTCATGCGACCTATTTCGTCAATGTTGATCTGGCGGCCATCGGCATTAACGAGACCGACCGGGCGTTTGCCGAGCGGCTGGTGAGCGTCGGCGGCGTCGCCACCATCCCGGTCAGCGCGTTCTACGACACACAGGCCGTCACCACGGTTGTGCGTTTCTGTTTTGCCAAGAAGCAGTCAACCCTCGATGCGGCACTGGAGCGGCTGGACGCCTTCCTGAAGCATCATCGTCGATGAGCTTGGGAGGTTCACTGGCGATCGTTGATGCGGCGCAGCACAGTCGAGACAATCGGCAAAGTGAGCGCCAGCGCCAGAAAGCGGAGGAGGTGGTGTGTGCCCACATAGGCAACATCGAGGCCAAGCGAAAAGGCGATGATCGTCATGGCCTCAATACCGCCGGGGGCAAAGGCAACCATGGTCTCGGTCAGCGGGATGGCAAGCAGCCAATGGACCAGAAAGGCGCCGGCGAGGGCGACAATCGTCGATGACAGAAAGATCAACGCCGAGGCGGCGATTTCCGCCCGCAACATCGCGAATGTCGTGCCGTGAAAACGCAAACCCATATAGGCGCCGAGTATAACGAAAGCCGGGAGCTGGATGGCCAGGGGAACCGGCGCCTCGATGAGGTCAAGCCCGTGGACAAGGCTGGAGGCGATGGCAGCGCCAATCAGGATGGGCGCTGGTATCCGCAAAAGGCGGGCAAGGGCGGCGCCCGCAACACCGGCGACAAACAGCAGGATATAATCGAGAAGGGCCGTATTGGCCTGGCCCTGTGCGCGCAGGCCCGTGCCGATGGTGTGCGGATCGATGAGCGCCAGCACGAAGGGCAGCACGGCGACGAGCAAAAACAGACGGATTGTCTGGGCGATGACGACGCGGCGCATGTCAGCGCCACTCTCTTCCGCCAGGATCAGAACGGTCGAGAGAGCGCCCGGCGCGGACGCATACATGGCGGTGTTGCGGTCCCAGCCAAAGGTGCGGCTGACGATGATGGCCGCACATATGATCGCCACAACCGTTGCGCCCAGGATGGCGAGGCTTGCCGGCCAGCGCGCCATGGCATGCAGGGTTGCGGGCGTCACGCTGACCCCCATGGATACGCCCAGCACGAGCATGGTCAGGTCACGCAGCGCGTTGGGGACGTGAAGGCGCAGGCCAAAGATCAGGCCGCAGGTGGCACCCACCATGGCGCCTGACAGCCAGGCCGCAGGCAAGCCTACCGCCGCAAACGCGGTTCCCCCCAGCGTCGCCAGTGCGAGCGTGGCCAGGGTGCGCATGATTTCGGAACGGCTCGGCAGGGATGGCTTCAGCGGCATGGCAAGGCACTACATCATTTTTCAGCTGTTGTGCACGCCGCGCCAACGCTTATCCGGCGATTGGCGCTCACAACAAACCGGATCACCTGCCGCCCCACCCTTGCCCCTCAATTGTCGTTATGATCGTGCCAGATCGCGCCCGTCCCCGCAGCCGTTCACATCTGCGGCTCAACGGACGATGGCTTCGAGAACGGCCTCGCGGGTCAGCGGTTTGCGCAGCATCTTCTTGACACGCAGATCACGCAGCTGGCGTGAAATGACGGATTGGGACTGCGCGGATACGACGATGATGTCGGGCGGGGACGACATCGCCTGCACCCAGCGCACGACCCCCGCTCCATCAATACCAGGCAGTGCAAGATCGACGATCAGCGCGTCTTCCGGACAGGGTGGGCCAGCGGCAAAAAAAGCCTCGGCTGATGCATGCGTGAACGCCTCAAACCCCTGAAGCCGCAGCAGATACGCCATAGCGTCGGCGACCGCGTGGTCGTCCTCAACGATGTGAATTGCCATGCATCCCTTTCCCGCTTGCCACCCCACGCTGACTTCAACGGGCGGAAGGCGATGATTCAGAAAGCATTTTGCATTTGAAGAATTAATTATTCAACGGCGATTGAATACTTATATGGGCAAAAAGCGACGTAAAATTGAATTACACATATAAACAACCCCTTGTTTTACTGCAATTCGCCGGTCAGAACGATGCGCACGAGATCAGCCGCATTGCGCGCACCGAGCTTTTCCATGATCCGCGCGCGATGGACTTCGATTGTCCGCGGCGAGATGCTCAGCGCCCTGCCCGCTTCCTTGTTGGACGCGCCGGCGGCAATCTGCTGGAGGACTTCCCGCTCGCGGGGCGTCAACAGATCCTGTCCGGCGAAAGCCGGCGCTGCCGCCGCGCCTGACTGGCGCTTCTCATAAATATCAATCGATTCACGGACGCGCTGGATGACCGTATCGGCGTTGAACGGCTTTTCAAAAAAATCAAAAGCGCCATTCTTTATCGCCTGGACGGCCATGGGAATATCACCCTGACCTGAGATGATAAAAATCGGCGCCGGATAATGATTGGCGTCAAGATCGCTGAGGATTTCTATACCGGACTTTCCCGGCATGTTAACGTCAAGGATGACGCAATGCGGCGTTTCCTTCAGCGCCGTTTCAAGAAAGCTGCGCCCTTCCGCAAATTCGCGGACAATGAACCCTTCAAACGACAACAAGACCGCCAGTGAATCACGAACCGCAGCATCATCATCGACCAGATAAATCACACGTTCATTTTGCACGTTCGACCTCACCAGATGTGGTTACAGGCACAGAGAGTGTTGGAGACATCGCCGCCGGCTGCCCTGACGGCAGACGAAGCACGAAGGTTGCCCCCTCGCCCTTCCCGCCCGGCAGGCACTGCAATTCGCCGCCGTGGTTCTGGGCGATAGATCGCGAGATCGCCAGCCCGATCCCAAGGCCGGAGCGTTTGCTCGTTGAAAAGACCTTGAACAAACTCGGCAGGATATCGACGGGTATTCCCGGTCCGTTATCAGCGATTTCGACGATGATGTCGTCGTCGATTGCTTTCGTTTCAATTCTGATCTCGGCTGCTGGCCGGCCGCGCACAGCTTCCATGGCGTTGCGTCCGAGATTGACGATGATCTGCTGAAACTGAACGCCATCGACAAGGAGTGGCGGCAGGTCGGGCGCATCACGACGCACGATCCGTACCTTCGTGTGATTGCCAACCAGGGTCAGCTCGATGGCATCATCGATCAACGCCTTGACGTCATGCAGTTTGCGTTGCGGTTCCCGCTTTTCGGCAAACGAACGCATACGCTGAATGATTTTTCCGGCACGCTCCGCTTCATGAGCGGCCTTGGCGAGAATTGCGACCGAGCCGGGTGGCATGTCCCTGGCTGCGTCGCCTTTCTGCCCTCCGCGCAGGATCGTCTGCAGATACAGCAGCACCGCCGTCAGCGGCTGATTGAGTTCATGGGCAAGTGCTGCGCCCATCTCGTCAATCGCTGATACACGGGCAAGATGAAGGTGGTCGGCCTGCAGGCGGTCCAGACGATCAGCGACCTCCTTGCGTGAGCGCAAATCACGCACAATGGCGATGAACTGGATACCATCGAACGTTGCGGCAATGCCAACCGTCAACTCGACAGGAAATTCATCTCCCGATTTATGACGCGCCTGGATTTCCCGTGTCTGGGCCGCCAGAAGGCCGGATGAAGCGACAAATTTTTGCCGGGACAAGGCGTCAAGCGGCAGCTCTGATTCGTGATAAAACAACGATACGATATTCGATCCCATGGCCGCCGAAGCGTGATAGCCAAACAGGCGTTCGCAGGTGCGGTTGAAGGTGAGGATGGTGCCTGACGCATCGAAGATGATGATGCCATCAAGGGCAATATCCAGCACACCTTTGAGCTGCGCAGCGGCTGCGCCATCATTCATATGATAGCTCGCCGGATGGTTCATTGGACCTCGACACACGACATGGGCGGCAGGACGATGCGCTCGCCATCAATGGGCAACATGGTGTTGGTTGCTTCATCCAGAACCAGCAGTCGACCGGTGGCGATCGAAAAATAGACCGCGTGAAGAGCAAGCCGGCCCTTTTCCTCCAGGATCGAAATACAGGGAAACGTTCGCAGATTGGCGAGGCCACGGCGAAGCGAGGCCACTTCCAGCAAGCTGCAATCCTCGTCCTCATTACCCGACAGGACGCCTGCAATATCGTCATGAGCGGGGCCGAGGATCGATACCCATTTGCCGACGAAATCGCCCGGCGACAACGGGGCGCGGCGCGCACTCAAAAAAGCGCGCACCCCCCCACAACGCGCATGCCCGAGGATGACGATGTTCGCCACCTTCAATTCCTGAACGGCGAATTCGAGTGCAGCACTTGTCGAATGCTGACCGCCATCCGGCTCATAGGGAGGAACAAGATTGGCGACGTTTCGCACGACAAACAATTCGCCGGGATCAGCGTCAAACACCACTTCGGGGGGCACGCGCGAATCGCAACACCCGATCAGGGCGGTCAACGGGCGCTGCCCGCTCCAGCCCATTTTCCGGAACCGTGCCTGTTCATCATCCAGCCTGCGCGTGCGGAACGCGTGGTAGCCCTGGAGCAGATGATCGGGTAGCGCCAAGACACGGCCTTTCAGGTTTTTTGTCGCAAGTCCTTCATATAAATGAATTTGTTTTTTGTGCAAGACTAATTATGCAACCGCGCTCCTACCGTTTCAGCCACGCGACCAGACGGAAAACCGCTTCTTCAACAAGGTCTTCGCGGCGCAGGAAACAAAATCTCATATAGCCTTCCCCGCCCGGGCCGAAGGCGGTTCCCGGCGCCATACCGATATTCGCTTCGTCGACGAGACGCAGCCCAAGCTGGCGCACATCCTTCTCGCCATCGATGGAAAAGAAGAGATAGAAGGCGCCGTCGGGCGGCGTGAAGCGCACGCGGCCGGTTGAAGCCAGGCCATCGCAAACGATGGCCCGCCCCCGTCTGGCACGATCGATCACATGCTCGACATAGGGCTCGCCATGGGTGAGGGCGACGATGCCGGCGCGCTGCATGAAGGCGGCCACGCCCGATGTCGCGTATTGTATGAGATTTTCCACCACCTGGCCCAGCCGTGGCGGCGCCATGATCCAGCCCATGCGCCAGCCGGTCATCGACCAGTTTTTTGAAAAGGTATTGACGAAGAGGATCTTGTCATCCTCCTCCATGATATCGAGGAAGGAGGGAGCGCGGGCGCCGGCATAATAGAAGCGGGTGTAGATCTCATCAGCGATGATCCACAACCCATGCTGGCGCGCAAAGGCAAGGATAGCACGAAGCTCATCGGCTGTTGCGGTCCAACCGGTGGGATTGGACGGCGAGTTGATGAAGATGGCACGGGTGCGATCGGTGCGGGCGGCGAAGAGTTTTTCGAGATCAAGCTGCCACCCGGTATTACCGAAAGTCATCGGTATAAACCGTACCTTGCCGCCATTGACGCCGGCGGCTGCCGCAGCATTCGGCCAGGCGGGAGAGGGAATGAGGATTTCATCGCCAGCGCCAACCGTCATGCCAAGCGCCACCTGGATGGCCTGCATCCCGGAACCGGTGACAAAGAACTGCTCAGGAGAAAACATCTTGCCGAACAGGCGCTGATGATAGTCAGCGAGCGCCTGGCGCAAATCCGGCAGGCCGCGCTGATAGGTATAAAACGTCTCGCCAGCGGCAAGCGCGCGGGTGGCGGCCTCGGCGATAAAGGCGGGCGTCGGCTCGTCCCCTTCGCCTGCCCATAACGGGATCAGCCCGGGGCGCATGCGACCGTAATTCATCACTTCCACGATTCCGCTTTCAGGGGCCGAAAGCGCCTCGGGGCGCAGTGATGATGCAAGAGTGGACGTGTCGCTATGAATGGTCATGGGAGCCCGCTTTCTGTGCTGAAGCTCCGGATGTAGCCAAGGACGGGTGGATTAGAAAGCGCTGGATCGTGATGGTTCTCATCACGATCCGCGATGACATCGAGTCGCCGAGCGCCACCTACTTCTTCAGCAGGTCACGAATTTCGCTGAGGAGCGTGACCTCCGCCGTAGGAGCGGCTGGGGCCGGGGGCGCTGCGGCCTCCTTGCGCTTCAAATTGTTCATCAACTTGACCACCATGAACATCACCCAGGCGATGATGATGAAATTGATGGCAATCGTTACAAAGCGGCCCCAGGCAAGCACGGCGCCCTGCTTCTGCGCTTCAGCAAGGCTTGTGGCGGTGACCGATTTGGCAAGACCGACAAAATAATTTGAAAAATCAAGACCGCCGGTGATCGCGCCGATAATGGGAAGGAAAATATCGCCAACCATCGAATCGACGATCTTGCCGAAGGCGGCGCCGATGATCACACCGATCGCCAGATCGACAACATTGCCTTTCATGGCAAATTCTTTGAATTCCTGAAGCATTGAACACCCCTCTGCGTCTATCGCCTCACTCACTGGAGGTGAATTGATGTTAGTGAAGAGCGGCACAATTGGAAGTGCTAAATCCACCTCCCGCACCCTTAGCGTTTTTTTCCAAAGCGGCTAATGTTCCCGGACGTGTGAGGAGTGCAAATGCTGTTTGGCTGGGCTGTTGTCGTCATTGCGCTTGCCTATATAGGCGCGCTCTTTGCAGTCGCCGGCTGGGCCGAGAAGCACGGCGCAACCTATCTCGCCCGTCATCGCCCCACGATCTATGCGCTGGCGCTTGGCGTTTACTGCACCTCCTGGACTTTCTACGGGTCGGTTGGCATGGCCACGACACGTGGTTTCGACTTTCTGGCGATCTATCTAGGCCCCATCCTTCTGTTTGCGGTCACGCCTGGCCTGCTGCGCCGGGTCGTCGCCTTGAGCAAGACGCAGAAGATCACTTCGCTGGCGGACTTCCTCGCGGCACGCTACGGCAAAAATCAACGTGTCGCAGTCGTTGCAACCATCATTATCGTCGTCGGCGTCCTGCCCTACATCGCCCTGCAGCTCAAGGCGATTTCGACCTCGATCACCGCACTGCTGGGCGGCGAGGGGACGATTGCCTATGTCACCGCGCCGCTGGTCGGCGATCTGCCTTTGCTGGTGGCGCTGTCGCTGGCGCTGTTTTCGATCCTCTTTGGTACGCGGACGCTTCATCAAAGCGAGCGCCAGTACGGGTTGATGTTTGCCATCGCTGTCGAAAGCGTCGTCAAGCTCGCCGCCTTCCTTGTGGTTGGCGGGTATATTGTCTTTGTCCTTTATGACGGGCCGGGCGATCTCCTCGAAGCGGCGGCAATTACACCGGGGGCGCTTGCCCCCTTCAGCCGCGACATCGATGGCGGGCAGTGGATCACGCTCACCGGCCTGTCCTTTGTTGCCGCCTTGCTGCTGCCGCGCATGTTTCATATGGCGGTGATCGAAAGCGATACGGCAGACGACGTCCGTCGCGCGACATGGCTGTTTCCACTCTATCTGGTGGCAATCAACCTCTTCGTACCCTTCATCGCCATTGCCGGGCTGACCGCTTTTGCCGGCCAGACGTTCGATGCGGACATGCTGGTTCTGGCACTGCCGCTGTCGGGGGGCGCAAGCGCGGTATCGATCATCGCCTTCATCGGCGGCCTGTCATCGGCAACCGCCATGGTGATCATCGCCAACGTCGCCATCTCGGTGATGATTGCCAATGAGATCGTGACGCCCCTCCTGCTTTTTCGCCGGCAGAAATCGCAGGTCGGCGAAGCGGATATGGGACGAACCGTCCTGTTGGCGCGCCGCATCGGTATCCTGGTGGTGCTCATGCTGGCCTATGCCTACCAGAAGTTTGCAGTCAGCGATCAGCACCTGGCCGCCATCGGTCTTCTGTCGTTTACCGCCATCGTCCAGCTGGCTCCGGCATTTTTCGGTGGGCTGATCTGGCCAGGTGCCAGCGCCGCCGGCGCCTTGTGCGGGCTGATCGCCGGCAGCCTGATGTGGGCCTATACCCTGCTGCTGCCGAGTTTTGCGGCATCAGGCCTGATTTCCTCCACGTTTCTGACGCTCGGGCCTTGGGACATCGGCTGGCTCAAACCGCAGGGTCTTCTTCATGTCGGGCTTGATCCGCTGACGCATGGCGTTTTCTGGAGCCTGCTGGTCAATCTCATCGGCTATGTCGCCGGGTCGCTTTTCTTCCAGCCCAAAGACATTGAAGCCTCGCAGGCAAAGACGTTCATTGCCCCTCCCAACAGCAGCCCCTCGACGCGGCTGCGCATCTGGCGCACCGCCATCACCGTCCGCGATCTCGAGGAGACGGTATCGCGCTATCTGGGCGCGGCGCGGACGCAGGCCTCCCTGCAAGGCTTTGCGCAAGCACATCGCGTTGATCTGCAACCAGGCATGGAAGCGGATATCGAACTGTTACGCCATTGCGAATACCTTCTGGCGAGCGCCATCGGCGCAGCCTCGGCACGCCTCGTTCTTGCCCTGCTGCTGCGCCGGCGCAACGTGTCGGCCAAGGCAGCGCTGCGCCTTCTCGATGATGCCTCGGCCGCTCTCCAGTATAATCGCGACCTGCTGCATACGGCGCTCGATGAGGTCAATCAGGGGATTGCGGTTTTTGATCGTGATCTGCGGCTGATCACGTGGAACCGTCGTTTTGATGCGCTGCTGGAACTGCCGACGAACCTCATCAGCATCGGCACATCGGTGCAGGATATCATCACCTATCTTGCGAACCGCGGAGAATTCGGAGCGGGCAGCGCGGACGAGCTTGTGGCAACACGACTGGCTGCATTCCTTGCCACCGGCAAAACGCAGCGCCGGCCGTTCCTCGCGCTCGGTCTCATCCTCGAAATCAGAACGGCAAGACTGCCGGGTAGTGGCTATGTTTCGACCTTCAGCGATGTCACCCAACAGGTGCAGGCGGCTGAAAATCTCGAACGCGTCAACGCAAGCCTCGAAATCCGTGTCCGCGAGCGCACCGATCAGCTGATGCGTCTCAACGACGAGCTGGCGCGCGCCCGGGCGACGGCGGATGACGCCAACCTCGGAAAAACCAAATTTCTTGCAGCCGCCGGCCATGACATTCTGCAACCCCTCAATGCGGCCAGGCTCTATATTTCCGCCCTTCTCGAGCGCGATGCATCAAGCGAGCACAACCGGCTGGTCAGCAATGTCGACCAGTCGCTTGAGGCGGTCGAAGAAATCATCGGCGCCTTGCTCGATATTTCGCGTCTCGACACGGGAGCGCTCAAGACCGAGATCACATCCTTTCCGCTCGGCGAATTAATGCGCCAGATCGACATCGAATTTGTTCCAACCGCGCGTGATCGGGGGCTTGACCTTGTTGTCCTTTCAACCGAGCTGTGGGTGACGTCCGATCGACGATTGCTGCGAAGGCTGCTGCAAAACCTCGTGTCAAACGCGCTGAAATACACGAGGGAAGGGCGCGTTCTTGTCGGCTGTCGGCGGCGCGGCGCGCACCTCGACGTGCAGGTATGGGATAGCGGCCTTGGCATACCTGAGCACAAACAGGAGGTGATCTTTCGCGAATTCGAACGGCTGGATCAGGGTGCACGCATGGCGCGCGGCCTGGGCCTTGGTCTGTCGATTGTCGAGCGCATCGGCAAGGTGCTTGACCATCCCATCATGCTGCGCTCGTGGCCGGGGAAGGGCTCGATGTTTTCAGTCAGCCTGCCACGCACGGTTGCGCGGGCAGTGCCGGCCAGCGCACGCGCGGACCCGACATCAGCCAATGCCTTTGCTGGAATCAAGGTTGCCTGTATCGACAACGACGTCACCATCCTCGATGGCATGTCGGTGTTGCTGAGCGGCTGGGGCTGCACGGTGGTCACGGGCCAGACCAGCGGCGAGGTGATGGAGAGCTACGCTGCAAAAAATGCGGAACCTGCCATTGTTCTTGTTGACTACCATCTCGACAGGGCGAGCGGCATCGACGCCATAGCAGACCTGCGGCGGCACTTCGGCGCTCGTCTGCCGGCAGCGCTGGTGACGGCCGATCGATCTCCAACGCTGCGTGCCGAGGCCGCTTCAAGCTCGATTGCGATTATCAACAAACCGGTGCGGCCGGGTGCGCTCAGAGCACTCGTGGCGCAACTGCACGCGCAACGCACGGCTGCGGAATGACGGCTGGCCTGCAGCCCTCGTATCAGCTCAACGCTGGCAGCGTGCCGTTGCCGGCCTGCCAGGCGGCGATATCAATCCTGGAGGCGGCGATCACCGCCTGCGTCCGGCTTTCGACGTCGAGCTTTTGCAGGATCGCCGAGACATGCGACTTGACGGTCGCCTCCGACACTCCCAGCTCATAAGCAATCTGCTTGTTGAGAAGCCCCTCGGTCAGCATCATCAGGACACGGACCTGTTGCGGCGTCAGCGTCGTCAGACGGTTAATGAGGGTCGCGGTTTCCTGGTCGTTATCAGCGCCGCGCCCCAGTTCCGGCGGCAGCCAGATGCCCCCATTCAGCACGTGCTGGATCGCGTGCCTCATCAAGTCAGCACCAAGCGATTTGGGAATGAAGCCGGAGGCACCAAAATCGATGCAGCGCCTCATCACCCCGTGATCTTCATTGGCGGAGACGACGACGACAGGGACCGCCGGATATTGGGCACGCAGATACATCAACCCGGAAAAACCCTTGATGCCAGGCATCGCCAGATCAAGCAGGACAAGATCGACATCGCTGCGCTCGGCCAGCAGCCGGGTGACATCTTCAAAGGCCGCCGCCTCGTCAATGGTCAGGTCCGCGTCAAACCCGCTCAGCGCCTGGCGCAACGCGCCGCGAAACAGTGGATGATCATCAGCAATGACGATCGAATAGGCGTGAGCCATCAAGCTGCTCTCCTTCCCAAAGCCACAGCGTATCGATGGCCTCATTTAAACAATGCGCGGTCACGAAAACAAGATCGCTTCACTATCCGCCAGATTGCGTCAGACGTCCAAGCCAATTAGCGTCAACCAACCACCAAGCAGGGATATTGCCTCATGTCGACCCCAAGCCTGCCCTTCTTTCCCGATCTTGAACCTTACCGGCGTGGAAGCCTCAAGGTAAGCCCGCGCCATACGCTTTATTTCGAAGAGTGCGGCAACCCGGCAGGCAAACCCGTCGTGTTGCTGCATGGCGGGCCGGGAGGGGGCGTCAATCCGCTGATGCGGCGCCTGCATGATCCACAGGCCTATCGCATGGTTCTCTTCGACCAGCGCGGTTGTGGACAGTCGACACCCTACGCCGATCTTGAGGATAATACGACTTGGTCGCTCGTTGGCGATATCGAGGCGCTGCGACAGCATCTGAGCATACAGCGATGGCAGGTGTTTGGCGGTTCCTGGGGCTCGACATTGGCGCTCGCTTACGCGCAGGCGCACCCGGAACGGGTGAGCGAGCTGGTATTGCGCGGGATATTCCTGCTGCGTGAAGCCGAAATCCGTTGGTTCTACCAGGAAGGAGCGAGTTGGGTTTTTCCGGAAGCATGGGAAGGCTTTCTGGCGCCCATTCCGCTTGCCGAGCGTGGCGATATGATCACCGCCTACCATCGGCGCCTGACGGGCAGCGATCAAACCGCACAGCTGGAGGCCGCCCGCGCCTGGAGCCGGTGGGAGGGCTCGGCCCTGTCGCTACTGGAAGACCCCGGGCGTGTGGAGCGGTTCGGCAGCGACAGCTACGCACTCGCCTTCGCGCGCATCGAGAACCACTATTTCGTCAATCGCGGTTTTCTGCGGCAGGACGACCAGCTGCTGGCCGACGCTCACCGGCTCAAGGGCATTCCCGGGCGGATTGTGCACGGGCGCTATGACATGTGCACGCCAGCCAAGAATGCCTGGGACCTGAGCAAAGCGTGGCCGGATGGTGATCTGACATTTGTCGGTGACGGCGGCCACGCGCTGAGCGAACCGGGCATTGCGCGCGGCCTCGTTGCTGCAACTGACGCCTTCAAGTCGCGCGCGCCGTAGACGCGAGACGTTGCGCCAAGGCCGGCAGTTTCCAGGCAAGCCAGATGGCGCTGACGATGTTGCCAAGGATGAGGAGAGCAAGAATGAAGCCCGCCGCATGCAGCTTCCGGGGCTCAGCGATCCAGAAGAGCGTCGATGTAACGGCAAAACCAAGGTAGAGATCGCTGAAGGTCACCACCCCCCAGGGATCATCGCCGATACGGATAAAAGCAGCGATCATATCTTCGGCGAGTGCCGCGCGGATGATAAGCGCGACCAGCACCAGAGCTGCTGCAATCAGAATCGCGCGCCATATCCTCATCTCGATCTCCTCTGTCAGGTTGACGTGAGTTGTACCTTGCCAATCGCCTGCTGATGCCCGATTTTCACGGGCACGCGCAGGAGCGCTCGCACATCTTACATCAGCAGGACGATTCATGCCCCTAGCCATCGACCCCGCCCTTTTTGCTGACAGCGCCATCAGCGCTGAGACGCTGGCGCTCAACCGCCACATCGTCGATACATTCGCCGGATGGCCCGACCCCTGGGCCTTCCCGCCTTCCGTCATCCGTGAGGCACGCAAGCAGGGGCGTGGCATTTTCCCCATCAGACCAGCCTCGCCGCGTGCCGAGAGCCTCGACATTCCAGGTCCGCGCGGGCCGATCAATCTGCGGATCGTCAAGCCGTTGCAACCCTCACGCGGCGCCTTCCTGCATCTCCATTTCGGCGGCTGGACGCTCGGCTCGAATGACATGCATGACTGGTTCTTCGAGCGCATCGCCGACGCAACCGGGCTTAGCGTCGTCTCGGTCGATTACAAGCTGGCGCCGGAATTTCCTTATCCCGCCGGGCCGGATGATTGCGAGGCCGCCGCCTTGTGGCTGACGCGCGAGGCGGGGGTGCGGTTTGGCGGGACGGTGCTGGCGATTGGCGGTGAATCGGCGGGCGCGCATCTGGCGGTGGTGACGATGGTGCGCCTGCGCGAGCGCCATGGGTTGGTGCCGTTCCGGGCTGCGGCGTTAACGGCTGGCAGTTTCGATCTGACGATGACGCCGAGCGCTGCCAATTGGGGAGCGGAAAAGCTCATTCTCAACACCCGCGACATCGTGAATTTCGCCCGCTGCTACGTTCCTGCCGGCGTCGCGCTCAATCACCCGGATGTATCGCCCATGTATGCCGATGTGCGCGGCCTGCCGCCAGCGCTCTTCAGTGTGGGCACCAAGGACCCGCTGGTTGATGATTCAATGTTCATGGCCGGGCGGTGGATCGCTGCCGGCAACAGCGCCGAGATCGCCATCTATCCCGGCGGCTGCCATGTCTTTCACATGTTCGATGGTGCCTTGAGTGAAACCTGCCTGACGCGGCTGACAGATTTTCTGGCAACCATGACAGCGTGAAGTTCAGCAGATGACAGCCCCAGCCGGACGGGACGCGCGCTCCCGCCAGGCAGAAGAGGCTGCGCCTTTCAAGCCGCCTGTCTGGCGCCAGCGCCTGAAGCAAAGCGACCGTAGAACGTCTCGTTCTTCTCCGCCATCTCTTTCAGGAGCTTGTTCGGCTTGAAGCGCTTGCCGTATTTCTTGGCGAAGAACTCGCAAAGTGCGACAAAGGCTTCGGTTCCCATCTGGTCGATATAGGTGAGAACGCCGCCGGTGAAGGGGGAGAAGCCAAAGCCGAGTATCGAGCCGACATCGGCCTCGCGCATATCGGTGATGACCCCGTCCTCGACGCAGCGCGCGGCTTCGAGCGCCTGTGTCACCAGAAAGCGGCGCATCAAATCGTCGCGATCGAATTTGTCCGGGTTATCAGTCGGCTTGATGATATCGACGATGCCCGGCCACAGGGATTTCTTGCCGCCTTGCGGATAGTCATAGAAACCCTTGCCGTTCTTGCGACCGAAGCGCTCGCGCTTCACCACCATTTCTTCCAGCAGGCTTTCCTGACGCTCATCAACCGCCTTCACGCCGAGATCGGTCTTGGTTGCCTGCAGGATCTTCCAGGCAAGATCAAGCGCCACCTCGTCGTTGAGTGACAGCGGGCCAACCGGCATGCCGGCCATGCGCGCCAGATTTTCAACCATCGCCGCCGGCACGCCTTCGGTCAGCATGATATGGCCTTCGCGGACATAGTTGAGGACACAGCGATTGGCGAAGAACCCGCGCGAATCATTGACGACAATCGGCGTCTTGCGGATGGCCTTGACGAAATCCATCGCGGTGGCGAGCGCCCGGTCATTGGTCTTCTTGCCGAGGATCACTTCAACCAGCATCATGCGGTCGACGGGCGAGAAGAAATGCACGCCGACAAAATCGTCCGGGCGGCTCGAATAGGCGGCCAGCGACGTGATCGGCAGCGTCGAGGTGTTGGACGCAAAGATGACATCCTTGCCGATCACAGCCAGCGTCTTCTCGATGACATCCTTTTTGACGTCACGATTCTCAAATACCGCCTCGACAACAAAATCGACGCTTCTGAGGTCTTCATAATTGGCGGTCGGGCGCACCCGCTCAAGGATCATATCCTTCTCGGCGGCTTTCATCCGGCCCTTGTTGACCTGATCGGTCAGCGCCTGAACGATATGCTCCTTGCCCTTCTGCGCGGCCGCCTCATCACGATCGACGAGATAGACCATCATGCCGGCACGCGCGCTCACCTGGGCGATGCCGGCACCCATGAAGCCGGCGCCGATGACGGCAATGGTCTGCAGTTTCGATGGCGCCACGCCGGGCGGGCGTCGCGCTCCCTTGTTCAGCTCACCCATCGACATGAAGAGGGTACGGATCATGGCGGCAGCTTCCGGCGAGCGCAACACGGAGGTGAAGTAGCGTGCCTCGATGCGCAGCGCTGTGTCGAAGGGAACGAGCAACCCTTCATAGACTGCGCTGAGGATCGCCTTCACGGCCGGGTAATTGCCATTGGTTTCGCGGCGCGCAATGGCAGCAGCGGCCGGCCAGACCTGGGAGCCACCGGCCGAATAGACCGGCCCGCCAGGAAGTTTGAAGCCATCACGATCCCACGGCGCTGCCGCTTTCGGGTTGGCCTTGATCCAGGCCTTGGCCTCAGCAATGAGATCGGCTGGCGGCACAACCTTGTCGACGAGCTTCATGGCTGATGCCCGGTCGAGCTTCAACTCCTGCCCCTGGACGATAAGCTGAAGGGCATCCTGCGCCGGGACCAGGCGGGGAATGCGCTGCGTGCCGCCGGCGCCGGGAATAAGACCAACCTTCACTTCGGGAAGGCCAAGCCGGGTCTTGTCGTTCTGCGCGGCGATGCGGCCATGGGCGGCCAGTGCCAGCTCGAACCCACCGCCCAGCGCCGTGCCGTTGAGGGCAGCCACCACCGGCTTCTTGGCAAGTTCCAGGCGGCGGAACATCTGGCCGAGTTTCGAGGCTTCCTCAAAGAGTGCTTTCATCGCCGGCTTTTCGCCACGCTCGATCGTGAGGCGCTCAAAACGCGCCTTCATGGTGCTGAGCAATGTCAGGTCGGCGCCAGCACAGAAGGTTTCCTTGCCCGACGTGATGACCATGCCCTTGATGGTGTCATCCGTATGCAGCCGTTCAACGATGGCGGCGAATTCGCCAATGGCGTCCTCGTTCCACACATTCATGGAGCGCCCTGGCATGTCCCAGGTCACGGTCGCGATGCCATCGCTATCGATCTCTAGTTTGAAATTGGTCATGCTCATATGGTGCCTCCCCGGCTTAACCAGCGCGTTGTTGCGGCTGTGAAATCTGTATGTCCGCGATGATCGCGGCAGTTGTGGTGATAGTGGCGAATTCGCCAGCCAGATTGGCAAGCGACATCTGATGAATATCCTCGGCGCGATGATGCTCGCCGTCAGGGCCTGTGCGCCCGTAGGTCCAGGTTGCATCCCGCACGAGAAAAGCGCCGTAACCGAGATTGCCGGCCATGCGTGCTGTGGTCTCGACGCAGTGATTTGTGGTGGCACCGGTGATGATGAGTGAAGCGATATCCCATGCCTGCAATCGTGCCTCCAGATCAGTGCCGATGAAGGCGCTGTTGGCGGATTTCGTTACGACCACTTCGCCCGTGCGTTCAGCGGCAAAAGGCTGGACGGCAAAGCCGGGCTTGTCACGACGAAACGGTGAATGCGGATGGCGCGAGGCGTGGCGGATATGGATCACCGGCACGCCCGCCCCGCGACAGGCGGCGAGCAACACGGCAATGTTTGCCTCCGCCTGCGGATTATTGCGGGCGTTTCCGGCCGAAGCCATCTCGACAAAGGCCTGCTGCACGTCAATCACCAGCAGGGCCGCATGGCGTGCGTCCAATTGCGTCATCTCAGACACGTTCGATGATGGTGGCCGTTCCCATGCCAGCGCCGATGCACAGGGTGATGAGCGCGGTGTTGAGATTGCGCCGTTCCAGCTCATCGAGCACGGTGCCTATCAGCATGGCACCGGTTGCTCCCAGCGGATGGCCCATGGCGATCGCCCCGCCCGTCACATTGACCTTGTCATGGGGCACATCGAAGGCCTGCATGAAGCGCAGGACAACGGAGGCAAAAGCCTCGTTGACCTCGAACAGATCAATGTCGGAAATCGACATGCGCGCCTGTTTCAGAAGTTTCTGCGTCACATCGACCGGGCCTGTCAGCATGAGGGCCGTATCGGAACCGATATTGGCGTAGGCGCGGATACGGGCGCGCGGCTGCATGCCGAGCTTTTTCGCGCCCTTCTTGTTGCCGATAAGCACGGCAGCCGCGCCATCGACGATACCCGAGGAATTGCCCGCATGATGGACGTGGCGGACGGTCTCGACGTCGGGATGTGCCTGGATCGCCACCGCGTCGAACCCGCCCATCTCGCCCATCATCTGGAAGGAGGGTTTCAACTGGGCAAGCGACTGCATGTTGGTGTCAGGGCGCACGATTTCGTCATGGGCTAGGATGGTGAGGCCGTTGACGTCGGTCACCGGCACCACCGATCTGGTGAAGCGCCCGTCAGCCCAGGACTGGGCGGCACGCTTGTGGCTTTCTACCGCGTAGGCATCGACCACGTCGCGGGTGAAGCCATATTTGGTGGCGATGAGATCAGCGGAGACACCCTGCGGCATGAAGTAGGATTTCATGGCAATCTCAGGGTCCATGGCAATCGCTGCGCCTGAGGCGCCAAGGCCAACGCGCGACATGGATTCAACGCCGCCGGCGATCATCACATCATCAGCGCCGGCGATCGTCTGCGAGGCGGCGAAATTCACCGCATCAAGCCCCGAGGCGCAGAAGCGGTTGATCTGGATGCCGGGCACCTTGGTGCTGTAGCCGGCATTCAGCGCGGCGGCGCGGGCAATATCGCCTCCCGCCTCACCCACCGGATCAACGCAACCGAGAATGACATCGCCAACCACCGCCGTGTCCATGCGATTGCGCTCGGCCAGCGCTTCCAGCGACTGGGTGGCAAGTTGCAGCGCCGTCACCTCGTGCAGCGAGCCGTCCTTCTTGCCGCGCCCGCGCGGGGTGCGAACCGTATCGAAGATAAAGGCGTCAGCCATATGGAGCTCCCGAAATCGTTTTTGTGCCTTGACGGCATGGTCGTGATGATTTGAGCAAATTCATGGACAGGCCGGGCGGAATGCCGCCCGGCACTGCCGGATCAGAAAGCCTCAGGCGCCAGCGCCATCATGGTCTTGGCTCCCGTCGACAGGCGCGCCAGATGGGCGGCCGTTTCTGGCAGAACGCGTTCAGCGAAATACTGGGCGCTGACGAGCTTGGTTTCGTAAAAGCTCTTGTCGCCGGCACCGTTTGCCAGCTTCTCCTGAGCCGTCTTTGCCATCATCGCCCACATATAGGCAAAACAGACAAGGCCAAGCAGATGCATATAGTCAGTCGAGCCGGCCCCGGCATTATCGGGATTGGCAAGGCCGTTTTGCATAAACCACATGGTGGCCTGCTGGAGATGCTGCAGGCTGTTGGCGAGCGGGCCGACGTAAGCCTTCATTGCCGCATCGCCTTCATGCTGCTTGATGAAGGCGCTGACTTCATTGAAGAACGCAGTGATCGCCCGCCCGCCATCGCGGGGCAGCTTGCGGCCGATGAGATCGAGCGCCTGCACGCCGTTGGCGCCTTCATAAATCATGGCGATGCGGGCATCGCGCACATATTGCGACATGCCCCATTCCTCGATGTAGCCATGCCCACCCAGCATCTGCTGGGCGTTGACCGCGTTCTCGAAGCCCTTATCGGTGAGAAAGCCCTTCAGCACCGGCGTCATCAGACCCATATGGTCATCGCCCATCTGCTTCTCGGCCTTGTCCTCGGAGCGATGCGAGATATCGCCGCGGATCGCCGTCCATACAACAAACGCCCGCGCCGCCTCGTTGAAGGTCTTGATGTTCATCAGCGTGCGACGGACATCGGGGTGGACGATGATGGGATCGGCCGCCTTGTCCTTGGCCTTCACGCCCGAGAGCGAGCGCCCCTGAATACGGTCCTTGGCGTAGGCCAAGGCATTCTGATAGGCGACCTCGGACTGTGACAGGCCCTGGATGGCAACGCCGAGACGCGCCTCGTTCATCATGACGAACATGGCGTTGAGGCCGCGATTGGCCTCGCCCACCAGCCAGCCTACCGCGCCGTCATAGTTCATGACGCAGGTGGCGTTGCCGTGAATGCCCATCTTGTGCTCGATCGACCCGCAGGCAACCGGATTGCGGGCGCCCAGCGACCCATCGGCGTTGACCATAAACTTCGGAACGACGAAGAGCGAAATACCCTTGGTTCCTTCCGGCGCGCCATCGATGCGGGCAAGCACAAGATGGATGATGTTCTCGGTGATGTCCTGCTCGCCGGCGGAAATGAAAATCTTGGTGCCGGAAATCTTGTAGGAGCCATCGCCCTGCGGCGTGGCCTTGGTCTTGATCAGACCAAGATCGGTGCCGCAATGCGGTTCCGTCAGGTTCATGGTGCCTGACCAGCGCCCTTCCACCATTTTCGGGACATAAATCTGTTTCAGCTCTTCGGAGGCGTGTTCAATGAGGGCGGCAATCGCCCCCATGGTGAGGCCGGGATACATCGACAACGCCATGTTGGCGCTCGACGAGAATTCATTCATGATCGCGCCAAGCGTATAAGGCAGGCCCTGGCCGCCATATTTGGGGTCGGTCGCCAGACCAATCCAGCCGCCCGCAGCATAGGCTTCATAGGCTTCCTTGAAGCCCTTGGGCGTGGTGACGCGCCCGTCCGCATGGCGCTTGCAGCCCTCGACATCGCCACTGCGATTGAGCGGCTGGAAGACTTCTTCCGTCAGTTTGGCAGCCTCGCCGAGAATCGCTTCGATGGTTTCGGGGGTTGCATCCTCGAAGCCTGGAAGATTGCCGTATTTTTCGAAGTGAAAGACATCATTCAGCAGAAAGAGCGTGTCATGTACCGGCGCCTTGTAGCTTGGCATGGTCTAGTTCTCCCGACGTGCCGCGACATTTCAGTCCGCGCGGCTACTTTGCCATTATCATACCCGTGATGGGGCGACGCTCCGCGCCGCGACGCTATTTCTAACGTCGCATCGCGCGTGCAGCAGCGCCGCCTTCTCAAGGATGACAATGTGCGCCGAACCTAAGCCCGACGCAATATTGACCGCACACACCACGAGAGCTTTTATACGACATCGCGGGCGATGTCGTGCGGACAACCCCTAGGTGCGTACCGCACCAATAATTGGGGTGCGCCCGCCGATCGCAGGTTCAGTACTATGTTCCCCTGACCGCCAGATCGCTGTCGAGGCCAGCAATGTGACCGCTCAGCTCGTCAATTGCCTTTTCCACCTCATCCCTGCGCTCGATGAGCATGGTCAGCTGGCGGGAAAAACGATCACGTATGGTGAGCTGGTGTTTATGGCCACCTGCGGCGTTTCGCGCCTGGTGGTCGAGCGCCAGCATCTCACCGATATCGATGATGGACATGCCGACACGCTTGCACAGAAGAAGGAGCGTCAACTGCTTCCTGTCGGCTTCGCTATAGAATCGCGACGACCCCTCCCGTCTGGGATGAAGAAGCCCACGGTCCTCATAAAATCGCAGGGCGCGCAAAGTAATACCGAAATCACGTGCCATCTCGCCGATGGTAAACACGTCTTCCTTACGCGTGGTCTCCAAGCTGGACAAAGACGTTGTTCTGACCTCTTCGATAACCTGAATGTTCTGTGGCACGTCTTATCTCTCGAATTTCATGATGGCGTCTTTCCATCTTCAGCTTAACAAGCGGGATATGGTCGACCGTGGCCAGTCAGTGACCTGTTATCTTATTGTTCCAGCCAAAAGATCCTCACCTACGTTTTGATTTTATTCGTTTTTCAACGTTTAGCGTCGGTGATTTACGCATACGTCCAAGTGACCTGCCAATCACCTGTTGTAAAATTTGCGTGACATGACTCGCTTATTTTGCGGCACCGTCCTCGATACGATGGCGTGATCAGACGCGACGCGTAGCGCGGACTGTTCTGAACTGCGCAGTCAATGGCCAGCGCCGGCGTTGAGCCTCTTCCCGGAAACGCCGGCAGCCACCCGTTAACCAGGTATTTACCATAATGGGTTGAAGGTCTCGCCAGATCGGATGGCGCCTGCTGTGCCAGATCCGATTGGATGGCCAGAGCCGGAAGGCAGGCCAGCGGGTGGAGCGGGATATGGCCGCGCGTAAGTCATGGACCAACGACAGGCCTGTCGGCTTCGTTGAGGACGAGGAAGTAGGCTATGAGCGGGCGATGGACATCGCGCGCCGCTCCGGGCTGTCGCTGGGAGCATGGCTCAATGGTGTCATCAGTGACGCGTCGGCGCGCGCCGGTGATCGCCCCCCCGCCTTCAGCGGTCAGCGTCACGAATTTTCAAAACGGCAGCATTTTGACGGGCGCGGCGATGAGCGGGCAAGGAAAGCTGCGCAACCGCAACGGCGTGACAACCGCGACAATGTGCAGTTGTCGCAGATGTTCAAGCGACTGGCCGATCTTGCCGAACGCGTCAGCAGTGCCGAGTTGCAGGCGCAGCGCGCGCTGGTGCTTGCCGAGCGCCGTCTCGAGGCCGCTGATCAGGCAGGTCCGGTCACCGCCCGTCACGTCAAAGCCTTTGCCAGCGAAGTCGACCACGTCCATTCTGATCTGGCGGCTGTAGAGCGCGAGGCGCGGCGCGCCGTTCGCGACCTTATCGGCGAGACGCGCACGCTGGGCGGCAGCCACCTTGCCGATGATCCCCGCCTGTCGGCCATCATGGCAGCCATTCATTCGGTTGAAGCCCGGCTCGATCACATCAGCGAGCGGTTGAACAAGCCGGCGCCTCCCCTTCCACCCTTACATGATGACGGTCGGCTGGCGAAGATCGAGGCGCAACTCGTCGACATCGCCCGCCAGCTTGAGGATAGCGGATCGCAGCCGGTGTTGTCGATTGACGCCGGTTTGAGCGAAACCGTTCGCCAGATCGCCAGCCGGCAACGCGAACTGGAAGATTCGGCGGCCTCCCGCGACCAGGCTGATTTTCTTCATCATCAGCAGGCCCAGCGGGTCGACGCGGAGTCGCTGCGCGACATTCAGGAGCGTCTGAGCGGCCTTGCAGCGCAGATTGCCGCTTCGCGCCACGAGCCGTCCTTCGATCGTCGGCTGAATGACCTGCCCGAGCGCTTCGAAACATTGCGGCGCAGTCTCGAGCGCTCCGCAGGCGAGCCCCAGCTTGGGCAATTGCTGGCTGAAATCCGCATGCTCGATTCCAAGATCACCGGGGCGCGCGATGCGGAGGTCGACCCGCTGGCCCTGTCACGGATGGCAAGCCAGCTTGATGAGATGGGCGAATTGTTGCGGGCTGGCCAGCCCGGCGACGTTCTCGTTCATCTGAAAACAATCGGCGACAAGCTTGAACGACTGCAGCCAAGGCAGGATATCGCGACCATCGAGCGACTGCGCGAGGACATCGCGGGGCTGCGTGCCCAGATTTCAGAGCGACCGGCCGAGGCGGCAGCTTTTCACAGTCTGCCGGATGAGCGCATTGATGATCTGCGCCACCGTATGGAACAGATTCAGTCACTTCTGTCGACGCGTGACGAGACACCGGATGCGATCAATGTGCTCGCCGGGCGCATCGACGCGCTGGCGGTGCAGTTGCTGGCTAAAGGAACATCAGACACCACGCAGCGCATGATTAGCGAACTGCGCGGGCGTGTTGAGGAACTGGCAAGCCATCCGCCCGACACAACGGCCTTTTCGGTCATCGAAAAGCGTCTGACGGCGCTTGTTGATAAAATCGAGCGGGCGCAAAGCGAACGCCCCGCCGCCGAGACATCGTACAGCGACGTCGACAGCCGACTAAAGCGCCTGACTGAACTGATGGAATTGCAGCGCGACACCCCGCCGCAAAGTGATGTCATCCAGTCGCTGGAAAAGCATGTCAGCGAATTCCGGCGCAGCGCCGAAGGCTCAGACCGGCGTGTTACCGAAACGCTCAACTCGATGCACGAGGCGCTGACCCGCCTCAACGAGCGCATGCGCGATAACGCTCCGCCAGCCGAGATGCCCGTCACGCGCGCCGCCGCCAAGCCGGGGGCAGCCGTTCCTGCAGCACCACCAGCGCTCCCGGTCGACGCACGGTCGGCTGCAGCGAAAGCCCCCGTTCAAACCGATCAATCGGCCCTCAGTGCCGCTCGCGAAGCGGCTGCGCGTGCGGCTGAACTTCAGCGCGCTCATGATGATCGGGGCGAACTCGATCTGCCGCTTGAGCCAGGATCAGGACGCCCGCAAGCGCAGATGCCGCGAGCACCCGGCAAATTGCCAGCAGCGAAAGCCGATGCGGGGAGCGAGAGCCTTGGTGCGGGCGATCCGATCCGCGCTGCCCGCGTCGCCATACAGCGACAGACCGAGAAAGGCGGCGGCGCCAAAAGCAGCCTGCGCTCCTCATTTATTTCAGCCCTTCGGCGAAACGGCACGCCCAAAGCGGCAGCCGCGCCCTCGCCATCGGGTGATGCGTTGCTAGCAAGGCCCGCCCAGCGGGCACCCCGCAAAATCAGCGGCCTCGTCATCCGCGTCGGCGTTGCCCTGTCGATTGTCGCCATTGTGTTGAGCGCGGCGCGCATCGTCTGGTCGCTTGGCCAGTCGGGCGGCGACATCGCCACGCCGACGCATGACGAACGGCCGATCGGCAAATCACCATCCGAACCGACAAATGGCGAAAACACCCGTCGCAACGATGATGCAACCAGCAGTCTCGACAAGCGCGGCGAAGTGGCGTCATCACGTGTCGCGACGACACAGGCTGGCGTCACTCTGCCTGCGCTTCCCGAGGGCGTTTTATCCCAGCGCCTGAAGCAGGCGCTTGAAGCCCAGAACCCGCGCGCTTATTTCGATGTCGCCATTCGCCTGGCTGACGGCCGTTCGATCCCGCGCAATGTTGAAGCAGCCATCCCCTGGCTGGTGCTGGCGGCCGAGCGGGATCATGCGCCGGCCTATTACCGGCTGGGCAACATTTATGAGAAGGGGCTTGGCCCGAAGCGCGATATCGGCCAGGCGGTCAGCGCTTATGAGAAGGGTGCCGCCCTTGGCAACCGCAAGTCGATGCATAACCTTGCCACCCTTTATGCCGCCGGTATAGCGACGGGAAACCCAGATTATCAGCGGGCGTTCCCGCTCTTCGAGCAGGCAGCCGAGCTGGGGCTGGTCGACAGCCAGTTCAATCTGGCTGTGCTGCTGGTCAATGGGCTCGGCGCCAAGCAAAATCTCGGTGAAGCCTACAAATGGTTCACAGTCGCGGCGCAAAACGGCGACAAGGAAGCCAGCAAAAAACGCGATGAGATCGCGGCCCGCCTGAATGGCCAGGCACTGGTCGATGCCCGGCTGGCTGCGCAGAATTTCCGCCCCAAGGCGATTGCGGCGGCGGCCAACGAAGATACACCGCCCACCTTGCTGTTCGAAGACAATCCCCTCGCCGCGCCGACGGCGAGCGGGCCGCAGGCAACGCCAAATCTGGGAATTTCCGTTGCGCCGGCGAGCAAGCGCAGCTGAAACGTCGCGTCCACGATCAGCGCACCGCTAAATGGCTAGTCTTCCTCACTTGACGAGGGTCTGACCGCCCGGCACGACACAGGCTGACAAAGCGATGCTGATCGCAAACCTCCGTTTGCCGCGCCCGGCAGCGCCATGATGTGGAGCCATGATGATGTCAGTTCGAAACGGCGCTGGCGCTGCCACGTCAGGTGGCAATCATGGCCTGCAGCGCGCCATTATCGTCGGCATCATCGCCTTTCTGACTCTGATCGATCTTTTCGCCACGCAGGCCATCCTGCCAACGCTGACCCGCCATTACGGCGTCAGCCCGGCCGACATGGCGCTGGCGGTCAATTCCAGCACCATCGGCATGGCGGTTGCGAGCCTTGCGGTCGCGCTTTTAAGCCGACGCCTCAATCGCCGCACCGGTATCGTTGTCAGCCTGTCGCTTCTGGCCCTCCCGACGCTCCTGCTGGCGAATGCGCCTGACCTCACCATTTTTACCACGCTTCGCATCGTGCAGGGTTTGCTGATGGCAACGGCCTTCACCCTGACGCTGGCCTATCTGGGCGAAGAACTCAGCATGGAGGAAGCGCCACGCGCCTTTGCCGCCTATATCACGGGGAATGTCGCGTCCAACCTGATCGGTCGGTTATTATCTGCGTCCCTCGCGGATCATTTCGGGCTGGCGACAAACTTCTACGTTTTCGCCGGGCTTAACCTGCTTGGTGCCGGCCTTGCGCTGCTGGCCATCCATCCGGCCATGCGCCTCACCGGCACCGAGCCGCTGGGGCAGGCGGTCGCGTCCGTACGCAAGCATTTTTCCAATCCGCTCACCCGTTCGAGCTTTCTCATCGGCTTCTGTATCCTGTTTGTGTTCATCGGGACCTTCTCCTTTGTCAATTTCGTGCTGGTGCGCCCGCCGCTCAGCATCGGCCAGATGTCGATTGGCTTTGTCTATCTGGTCTTTCTGCCGTCAATCGTCACCACCCCGCTCGCCGGCAAGCTGGTTGCCCAACTTGGTACGCGCGCATCGCTGTTGATCGGGCTTGGTGCTGCCGCTCTTGGCCAGCCATTGCTGCTCACCGGAAATCTCGCCGCCGTCCTTCTCGGGTTGTCCATCATCGGGGTTGGGACTTTCTTTGCGCAGGCGACTGCCACCGGTCTTGCCAGTCGCGCGGCTGACGGCGACAAAGGAGCTGCGAGCGGCATTTATCTCGCAAGCTATTTCTCGGGCGGGCTTGCCGGCAGCGCTGTCCTCGGTCAGATTTTCGACCGTTTCGGCTGGACGGCGTGTGTCGCTGCGATGACCTTCGTCCTGGCGATCGCGCTGTGGATTTCGTTTCGACTGGCGCCCGCAGCAAAACAGTGAATTGAACCAGTCGCGCGTGGCTGCATTTGCCGGCGGTTCAGCCCGTCGGCGGGGTCTGGATTGCCAGTTCGCCTGCCCCGGCGCTGCGCAGCAGATGCCCTTTCATAAGCGCCGCCGCGCCACGCCTGTCGCCAGTCTCCAGAACATCCAGTATGTCAAGATGCTCTCGGGTGAGGCTTTCGAGCCCGTGTGCGTCGGGCATCTGGCAATAGGCAAAGAGCCGGCGCATATGGTTGACGCGCTTCAGCGTGTCGAGCAGGAACACATTGCCTGAACACTCAGCAATCGCTTCGTGGAATTCGCAACCAAAGCGGAACATTTCCGACAAATTATAGAGGCGCATGCCATCCCTCAGAACTCGCTCCTGATGCTCGCGGACAATGGCCATGCGCTCGGGGTTCCAGCGAAAGGTCGGTTCAAGAATGCCCGCCGGCTCGATGATCAGCCGCAGCCGCGCCGTCTGGGCGTTTCCCGTCGGGTCACGCAAGGATTGCGCGAACATCCAGCCATACCCCTTGGCGCGCTCGACCCAGCCCTCGGCGGCAATACGGTCAAGCAATCGCAGCAATTGCGCGCGCGTGAGATGGTAGCGGCGCATCAATTCCGCCTCGCTGACAATCACCGGAAACTGCCCGTCGAAATGATCCCGGGCGATCGCCTCGTAATGCTTCTCACCGACATCGGCAGCGATCAGAGCCTGTGGCGATGACAGGGACGCCAGCGGTACGCACAGGATGAACCCCTTGTGCGGTATCAATTTTGTCAAACCTTGCGTACTCAGAGCCAGAAGGGCTTGGCGGACAGGCGGGCGCGACACCCCCAGACGCTGCGCCAGGCGCGACTCATACAGACGTTCACCAAAACCGATGCCGTCACGGCGGATGATGTCAACAATCTGGCCGATCAGAGCGGGATTTGCTGATTTTTTTATTCGTTTTTGCATTGCGCGCGCCCTTTGATGTAGAATTACTGATTGACAGAAAAGTTCAATTATCTGTACTTCATCAATATAAAATACACAATTTTGATTTTACGGCTTTTGGAAAATTGACCCCGATGCACGGAAGCCAGCAACGTGACGTGGATATCTGCGAAGTCGGCCCCCGCGACGGGCTGCAATTGGTTAGCGAACTTGTGCCGACAGAGACGAAATTGCGCTGGATCGAGGCGCTTGCCGCGACCGGTCTGCCGGAGATAGATGCTGCGAGCTTTGTGCCCGCAACCTCCATGCCGCAATTTGCCGACGCCGCCGACATTGTCACCGGTGCCCGCAACCTGCCTGCGCCATGGCGCGTCGGCGCTCTTGCCCCCAACCTCAGGGGAGCCGAGCGCGCACTTGGAGCAGGCGCTGAAATGCTGTTTTGCATCGTCTCGGCCAGCCATAGCCACAGCCTCGCCAATACGCGGCGCAACCGCGAGGACCAGGTCAGGATCGTCGGCGATATCGTTCGCCTGGCCAGACAGGAGAAGGGGCGCCGTGTGCTGGTTTCTGGCGGCATTCCCACCAGCTTCGGCTGCTCCATCGAAGGCCGGGTGTCGGAAGCCGATGTATGCCGGGTTGCTGCCGATCTGGCGGAAAGCGGCGTCGACGAAATCGGACTGGCTGACACGGTCGGTTATGGCGATCCGGCCCTGGTCAGCGCGCGCATCAAGGCCGTGCGCCGGGCCGTTGGCAAGGACATCTCGCTGCGCCTCCATTTCCACAACACGATGGGGCTCGGGCTCGCGAATATCCTGGCCGGCCTTGAGGCGGGGGTCACGGTGTTTGATGCTGCCTCGGGCGGGCTTGGCGGCTGCCCCTTCGCTCCGGGTGCCTCGGGTAATGTCGCGACCGAGGATCTCGTTTTCATGCTGGAACAAATGGGGATGAGAACCGGCATCGATATCGACAAGCTTAATGCGGCAACCGATATTCTCGCCAAGGCGTTGCCAAATGAACGCCTGCGCAGTCATGTGCGCGAAGCAGGCGTACCGAAAGTCTATGGCTGCGCTGCATGAGCCTCGCGCCGCTGGCCGCCATGCCATTCACTGAATTCCCGCAGATGGTGACGAGGCCCCGTACGGATGGGGATCGATATCGCCATTTCGGCGCCAAGGCTGGATAAAGCGCCGACTACTCCTCCATGACATGATGTCCGCCACCCAGATCACGCCAGCGACGAAGCGGCGGCACGAAATCCGCGGATCGCACCGGGCTTGGTATGTCGCTGGTTGACAGCGCGCGCGCCGGCCGGCGCCGTGCCGGATCGGGAACAGGAACAGCTGCCATCAGGCGGCGGGTGTAGGGGTGGGCAGGATGATCGATAATGGCAGCGCGCGGGCCGATCTCGACGATCTCGCCCAGATACATCACCGCAACGCGGTGGCTGATGCGCTCGACGACCGCGATATCATGCGAGATAAAAAGGAAAGCGAGGCCAAGCTCATCCTGCAATTCCATCATCAGGTTGATGATCTGCGCCTTGATCGACACGTCAAGCGCTGACACGGCTTCATCGGCGACGATGAGTTTGGGCGCAAGCGCGAGCGCGCGCGCGATGCACAGACGCTGGCGCTGGCCTCCGGAAAATTCGTGAGGAAATCGCCCGGCCATGTCGGGGCTGAGGCCAACGCGCTTCAGCAGGGCGCCAACGCGCTCGGCTGCTTCCGCCCTGCCCGCAAGGCCGTGCACGATGATCGGCTCGGCAATGGCGCCGCCGACCGTCTTGCGCGGGTTGAGACTCGCATACGGATCCTGAAAGATCATCTGCATGCGCTGGCGCGCCCTGCGCAGCCCTTCACGATCAAGCGCGCGGACGTCGTGGCCCTCGAAGCGAATACTGCCGGCAAGCGGCTCGACGAGACGCAGGATGGACCGACCGGTCGTCGATTTGCCGCAGCCTGATTCGCCGACAAGCGCCAGCGTCTCGCCAGCGTGCAGGGCAAACGATATATTCTCCACCGCATGCACACGGGCACTGACTCGGGAAAAGACGCCACTCCTGACATCGAAGCGCGTGGAGAGGCCGGCAACCTCCAGGAGCGGCGCGCCTGCCGCATCGATGCGTCGCTGTCGCTTCGCGGGCATCGTCTCTGCGCCGCTCAGCACATCAATGAGAACAAACGGCTCCGGCTCGCTCCTGCCCGCCATGTCACCAAGCCTCGGCACGGCAGCGAGCAGGGCGCGGGTATAGGGCGCCTGGGGATTTTTGAAGAGCGCCGGCGTCGCCCCCTCCTCCACCTTCTCACCCTGAAGCATGACGACAACGCGATCAGCGATCTCGGCCACAACGCCCATATCGTGCGTAATGAAGGCAACCGCCATCTCCTCCTCGCGTTGCAGCGTCTTGATGAGTTCGAGGATTTCCGCCTGGATGGTCACATCGAGCGCGGTTGTCGGCTCATCGGCGATCAGCAAGCGCGGACGGCAGGCAAGGCTCATGGCAATCATGACGCGCTGGCGCATGCCGCCGGACAGGCGATGCGGGTAATCGTCAAGGCGGCTGGCGGCAGCGGGCATGCGTACGCGCTCGAGTATGCGCAACGTTTCGGCTGCAGCCGCACTGCGATCAAGACCGCGATGATAGATGAGCGCCTCGGCGATCTGAAAGCCGATGGTGAGCACCGGGTTGAGGCTCGTCATCGGCTCCTGAAAAATCATGGCGAGGCGATTGCCACGCAGCTGGCGCATCTCCTCTTCCGGCAGGCTGAGAAGGTCGCGCCCGTCAAACCGGATCTCGCCCGTGGTGCGGCTGTTGGCCTGAGGCAGCAATCCCATGATCGACAGGGCGGTGACGCTTTTTCCCGAACCTGACTCGCCGACGATGGCGAGCGTTTCGCCTGCCCGAACATCAAACGAAACATGGCGCACCACATCGCGCCATTGCCCGTCGACACGAAAGGATGTCGTCAGATCGCGAATGCTGAGAAGCGCTGCGCTCATGCCTCTCCCTTGAGCTTGGGATCGATGGCATCGCGCAGGCCATCGCCAAGGAGGTTCAGGGCGAAGACAACGATGAGGATCGCCGCGCCCGGCGCAAGCACGAGCCATGAGCTGTCGAGGATGTTCTCGAAGCCCTCGCGGATCATCCCGCCCCAGGTCGCGGCGGGAGGCTTCACGCCCAGCCCGATGAAGGCAAGCGAGGCTTCGGTGCGGATGGCGTTGGCAAGCCATAGCGACCCCATCACCAGAATTTCCGGCAGGATGTTGGGGAGAATATGGAGGCCCAGAATGCGTGCGTCGGAATAGCCAAGCGAGCGACACGCCTCGACGAATTCGCGCTCCTTCATGGCAATCGTCGGCGCCCGCGCGATGCGGGCGAAGGGCGGGATGGAGGTGAGCGCGATGGCAACGATGATGTTGATCATCGAGGGACCCAGCATGGCAACGATGATGAGGCCGAGGATGAGCGAGGGGAAGGCCAGCAGCACATCCATCACCTGCATGATGAGGGTATCGACGCGCCCGCCACGCCAGCCGGCCAGCATGCCGATGAGCGAGCCGATGACCAGCGCAAGCGCCGTCGAGGCAAGGCCGATGATAAGCGAAATGCGGGCGCCATAGAGCAGGCGCGACAGGATATCGCGGCCGAAATTATCCGTTCCCAGCCAGTAGGTGTCGCCTGGTCCTTTCAGGCGGGCAATGAGGTTCTGCTCGAGGGGGTCGTGCGGCGATAAAAAGGGCGCAAGCAGCGCCAGCATGACAACAAGAACAAAGACCACGAGCCCGACCCATGACGTCTTGTTGGCGTTGAAGGCACGCAATGTCGCCATCAGCAGATAGCGTACCGGCGAGCGCGGTTTTGCTGGCGCCGCGATGTCTGTCATCTGAGCTTCACCCGTGGATCGGCGATGCCGTAGGCAAGGTCGGTGAGCAGGTTCACGATGACAACGACGAGGGTGTAGATCACCATCATGCCCTGCAGCATGGTGTAGTCGCGCTGGTTGAGCGCGCCGACGATCAGCTTGCCAAGGCCGGGGCGGCTGAAGACAATCTCGGTCAGCACGGAATTGCCGATGAGAATGCCAAGATAAAGGCCGACGATGGTGATGACCGGGATCAACGCATTGCGCAGACCATGACGCCAGATCACGGCACGCCACGGCACGCCCTTGGCGCGGGCGGTGCGCACGTAATCCTCCTGCAACACCTCCAGCATCGCCGAGCGGGTGACGCGGGTGATATAGGCCGCTGTGATCAGGCCGAGATTGAGAGCCGGCAAAGTGATCGACTGATACCATTCATAGAACGTTGCATTCTTGCCGCTGATGACCGGAAACCAGCGCAGAGCGATGGCAAAACCCAGAAGCAACAGAAGCGCCGAGACAAAGGGCGGGAAGGACAGACCGAGCAGGGAGGCAATCCGCGCTGCGTAATCAACGAAGCGATTGCGCCTGACGGCAGCGGCAACCCCCAGAGGCACACCGATGACGATGCCGATGGCGAGCGAGAGCAGCGTCAGCTCGATTGTCCACGGCAGGACGTTCAGCACCTCGCCAATGACCGGGCGCCCGGTGACAAGCGATGTCCCCCAGTCTCCGCGCAGCGCGCCGGCGATGAACACGCTATATTGCTCGAACAGCGATTTATCGAGGCCCAGACGCTGGCGCAGCGCCTCGATGGTTTCGCGGCTTGCCTGATCACCCAGAATGAGCTGAGCCGGATCGCCAGGAACGATGCGCACCAGCACGAAGACAAGCGTCAGCACCGCAAAAAGCGTTACAAGCGCGAAACCACATCGCCGCACGAGAAAAGCCGTCATTACCACTCCCGACGGAGGCCGGGGATTGCGAGAAGCGCCCCCCGGCTGTCAACGGCTTACTTGGTGAAACGCGTTTTCTCGGTGATGGGCGGCGACAGATTAAGCGACCCGTTCAGCTCATAACCAAGATCAAGCGTGTCCTTCCAGGCCCATAGCTGCAGCTGCTCGTAGATGGGAATGCCGCAGACATTCTTCACCAGCTTCTCCTGTGCCGCCTTCCACAGCGCCAGCTGCCTGGCCGCGTCGGTCTCGGTGCGAGCGCCGCGGATGTCTGCATCCGCAACATCGCAATGGGTGAAGTTGGTGACAGCCGTTGGCTTGCCGACGATTGAATTCGAATCGTAGAACTGCGTCAGATAGACATCGGCCACCGGGAAGCGCGCTGCCTGATAGTGAACGATCGGCGACAGATCCTTGCGGATATTGGCATGGAAGGTTGCGTGTTCCACAAGCTCGATATCAAGGGTGATGCCAGCCTTTTTCAACTGTGCCTGCACGGCTTCAATCAACGTCTGCATGCCGGTGAGGGTGGTGTGGATCGTCTTGACCGTGACGCCATTGGGATAGCCGGCTTGCGTCAGCAACTGCCTGGCTTTGGCAATGTCGTAGGCGTAAAGCGCGGACTTCTGGTCAGTGCCGAGATAGCCGGAGGGAACCACTGACACCGCCTCGCGCGACGAGCCCTCGCCCTTGAACTGGACGATCGCCTTGCGATCAATGGCGTGGGCAATTGCCTGGCGAACGCGGATATCATCGAGCGGCTTTGCGGTGACGTTGAGATAGAGCGCCGACAATTCGCCAGGCTCCATGGCTTTTACCTTGACACCCGGCAATTTGGCCGTGCGGTCGACCCAGGTCTGGTCCTGTTTGCCATAGATCATGTCAAGCTCGCCGGACTGGAAGGCGAGATCGCGACTTGAATCGGCGGGGATATAGCGAAACGTGATGTCGTCGAGCTGTGGCGCGCCACGGAAATACTGCTTGTTGGCGACGAGCTTGACGAATTGCTGCGGCTGGTATTCGGCAAACATGAACGGGCCGGTGCCAATCGGGCGCTTGCCGAAATTGTCGCCCGCTTCTTCAGCAGCCTTCCTGCACACCATGTTGCCGCCATTGATGTTGGCGACATAGCCGAGGAAGCCTGCAACCGGCGTCTTCAGCGTGATTTTGAGAGTTGAGGGATCGACAACATCGATCTTGTCGACGGCGGAAAAATCGCCCGAATAGGAGGAGGTTGCCTTGGTCGCGGCGCGCTTCAGTGAGTAGGCCGCATCCTCGGCCGTAAACGGCCCAAAGCCGTGATGGCACTGGACGCCGGCACGGATCTTGAAAATCCATTCACTGCCATTGGCGTTCTGTGTCCAGCTTTCGGCAAGATCGGGCTCAATGAAATTGGGGCTTGCCTCGCCCGGCTTGATGCGCACGAGACCGTTGAAGACATAATTGAGGAGCCCCTTGTCGGGCGTCGTGGATGCCAGATGTGGATCAAGCTTGCCGGCGTCCGCCGAGCCCATGCCAATCACCAGCGATTTCTTCTGTGCCAGCGCCGGGCCGGCTGCCACGAGGCCGGCAAATGCCAGACCCAATATCCATTTTTTTGTCATGAATGCGCTCCCTTTGTTTTATAGGCGCGATTGTGGGCGAAAGGCAGCCGGTGATGCAAGCCTAAAGCGTCCGCAAACGCCGGTGTGCCGCATGATTGACGCCTCACACCATATCTTCCAGGCGGCAATTGACGAGGAGTTCAGCGATGCTGGCCGTGTTTGGCAGCGCCATGATGGTGGCGACCAGTTCGGCCAGATCAGCGGGATCGGTCATGTCGGCGGCAGCAAAATCCTTCACCGATGACGTCATGTCGGTGCGCACATAAGACGGGCACAATGCGGTTGCCCGGACACCCTTGTCCCAGCTGATGCGGCGCAGCGCATGGGTGAGCGCGACGACGGCAAATTTCGACATCTGATAGGCGACATTATCGCCGCGCACCCGCTTGCCCGACAGGGAGGCGACGTTGACGATGCGCCCCTGCCCTGCGGCTTCAAGATGGGGCAGGCACAGACGCGCGAGATTGAGCGGGGCCTTGCAATTGACGGCCCAGATGCGGTCAAGCTTTGTCTCGTCGGCCTGCATCAGCGGCATGGCGATGCTGATGCCGGCATTGTTCACCAGGCCGTCTATGCGCCCGAATCGGGTCAGCGTCGCCGCCACCCACTCCTTATGGCTAGCCCAGCTTTCCGCCTGATAGGGCGCGCTCATGAGGCGCGCCGGGTCGCGCCCGGCCGTAAAAGACTGGAGGCTTTTGTTGTCCCGCACGCCAAGGCTGAGATGGCACCCGCGCGCGTAGAGGATCTCAGCGATGGCCCGGCCGATGCCGCGGCCGGCGCCCGAGACGAGAACGACGGTTCCGGCCAGGTCACGCATGGCAAATCCCTCCTGTTGGCGCCCGCAATGGCAGCATGCTGGAGGCAGAGCGAGGATCAGCGCAAGGGGTGCTTGCAGGCACACCGTTATCAGGTCAGGTTTGGCGCTGGCGACACAACCGGACAGGCAAGCGATGAATACGCTCACGCAGGATCCCTATTGGTGGCAGGCAGCGCCCCGCGAGGCCGCATCCAACATCACGTTGCCGGCCAAAGTGGATGTGGCGGTGGTGGGGGCTGGCTATGCCGGGCTGTCGGCCGCACTCACCCTGGCGCGCGCCGGGCGCTCGGTCGTGGTGCTGGACGCGGGCGCCCCAGGCGCGGGCGCTTCCAGCCGCTCGGGCGGCATGATCGGCCATGGCCACCGCCTGTCCTACTCGAAGCTCATTGCGGCGCATGGCGCGCCGAAGGCAAAAGCGATGATCGAGGCGGGTATGGCGTCTCTTGCCTTCGTCAAGGAGATGATCGAGGCTGAGCGTATCGACGCGCGGCTGCAACCTGTCGGGCGCTTTCGCGGCGCCTGGACGTTAGCTGACTACGACGCGATGGGCCGCGAGGCGGACCTGCTGTCGCGCGATGTCGGCCTGCCGGTCGAGATCATCCCCAAAAGCGCGCTTCACCGCGAGATCGCCAGCGACTGCTATCAGGGCGGGCTTGTGTTCCACTCCCATGGCGGCGTCCACCCCGCCCTCTTCCAGCAGGGCCTGCTGGCGGTGGCGCGCAACGCCGGCGTCGTGGTGGCGGGCTATAACCCGGTGCTGCGCATCGAGACCGGCAAGCGGCAGCACCGCGTGATCACCGCCAGCGGCGTCGTTGTGGCGGGCGACGTGGTGGTGGCAACCAACGGCTATTCCGGGCCGGCTGTTGCAGATTTCGCGCGCCGCCTCGTCCCCTTCCCGAGCTATCTGATTGCCACCGAAGAGATCGGCGAGAACCGCGTCCGCGCGCTCATCCCCAATGGCAGGATGATCGTCGAAACGCGCGAGAAGCACCTCTACTACCGCCCCTCACCCGATGGCAAACGCCTCATCCTTGGCGGGCGCGCAGCACTTCATCCGATCGCGCTGATGGAGGCCGGCGAGCGGCTGCGGCGCGAACTCGTCGCCATTTTTCCCGATCTGCGCGACACTGCGATCACCCATGCCTGGACCGGCAATGTCGCCATGACGCGCTCTGATCTGCCGGGCATCGGCCAGCGGGGAGGCGTGTGGTATGCGCTGGGCTGCAATGGCTCGGGCGTGGCGCTGATGCCATGGCTCGGCCATCGCCTGGCGCAGAAGATATTGGGCAACCCCGAGGGCGCCACCGCCTTCGACGATATACCGTTTCGCGCCCTGCCCTTCTACGATGGTCGGCCGTGGTTCCTGCCGCTGATGACGGCGTGGTACCGGGGGCGCGACTGGTGGCGAGCAAGCAGAGTGGGTTGAGGCTGCGCCTTCATCCTGAAACGCTTGCCCGCTGTCGGGCTGCTCTGCTCTCCCCTGCGGGAGAGGATGACGCGCGAGCGCAGGGTGAGGGAGAGAATTGCACAATGATCACAAAAACCTTGAAGCCAATGAGGTATGTCACAACGCCGCTTGGTTACCCTTCCTTTTTCGCGGGAGGCATTCGCTTGCGGCCTCCCGTGCTCGCCGGGTCGTCGAAATCGTCGAAGTCCGTGAATTCAAACATCTCCATGAAATCCGAACGCATCATTTTCAGTGACATGCGATCGAGCCCAAATTCTTCGAAGAATGGACCTCGTTGCATCAGCTCCAACGCATCGCGAAATCTCTGCAAGGATTTTTGCCCCTCTTCCTTTTCCCCAGATCTGATTGCCCGGTACGCCTCAAGCGCGAGTTCGTAAAGCCATGGCACATCGTCGCGAAGTAAACCGGCAAAGAAAGGAATCTGTATTGGATGACGTGGTCCTTGTGCAACGCGATGCAGATAACTCCAAATTTACAACTCTCTCATTCCTTCGCAATCTCAATGCTCCAGCGCTCGCCAGCCTGAATATCCGACTGCGAAAGCCAAGGTTCAACAAAATGCAGAACAAGCGGAAACCATTCATGGAGAGCCTTCGCAAGGGCCTCGCTACGTTCGCCGCTCCAACTAATAAAAATCTTCATCGTCAATGCTCAGCCCTGATCACTCCATCCAGCGGTAGAGGACTTTGCTAATCCGCGCAGAGCAATAGTTAAACGCCGAGCATCGGCCCTAACAATTTCCAATCCCATCAATAAAGCAAAGATGCTCAGATCGATTCGAGCACACCCTGACGTTACCCTTCCCTCTCATCCTCACCTCAAAATTGTCGGCAGCCTCAGCCTCTTCTCCTTGGCGCAGGTGATTGCCTCCTCACAGCCAGCAACGGCACGGCGCCTATTGGCGCGTCAGGGTCATGGCAACGGGCGCGGGGCCGAGATTGACGGTTCCTTCGAACCCTTGCGTGCCCCTTTGCTGAAGGCGCGCAGCGAGCTCCTGGCCTTTATAGATCAGAAGCGTCCCGCTATCGAGCCGCCAGGCGGTTATGCCAAGAACCGGGCTGAAGGCCGGACAGTACTGGGTATCGGCTGTACCCTCGACGCCATTAGGCTGTCCGTTGAGTATGATCGTGCAAGGGGTAGCAACCGTATTTGGGTTCGACACCAGATATCGGCCAGGTGCACCAGTATTGGGCGAAAGGGGCGGGTTTGACGCTGGCACCAGTGGCCCCAGAAGTCCTCCCACAACCACGCCCGGCGCCACCACCCGCGAGGTGTCAGGGCTGATGCTGACGCTACTGGAACAAGCTGTCAGGGGCAAAGCGGCAACAAGGCACAGGAACCGGGCTACATGTCGGGCGATGGTCGTCTGCATGCTGGAAAACCCCTCCGACTAAACATGCCTATTCGTCCTTACGGCAGGCCAGAATGGATTGCAATGCCGGTTGCCTCGTAATGACGGCGCGGCTATTCACCTCACTTCCCCAAAAATCGTCGGTAGCCTCAAACCCTTCTCTTTGGCGCAGGTGATCGCCTCCTCATAGCCGGCGTCCGCATGACGCCACACACCCGAGGCCGGATCGTTCCACAGCACACGCTCAAGCCGGCGCGCGGCTTCCTTTGTGCCATCGGCGACGATGACCATGCCGGCATGCTGGCTAAACCCCATGCCGACCCCGCCGCCATGATGGAGCGACACCCAGGTGGCGCCAGAGGCGGTGTTGACGAGCGCATTCAGCAGCGGCCAATCGCTCACCGCGTCCGACCCGTCTTTCATCGCTTCGGTCTCGCGGTTGGGCGAGGCGACCGAGCCTGAATCGAGATGGTCGCGGCCAATCACGATCGGGGCTTTCACCTCGCCGCTCGCCACCATGTCGTTGAACGCCAGCCCGGCCTTGTGGCGATCACCAAGCCCGATCCAGCAGATACGCGCCGGCAACCCCTGAAAGGCGATGCGCTCGCGTGCCATATCGAGCCAGCGGTGGAGAGGGGCATTGTCGGGGAACAGCTCCTTCATGCGCTGGTCGGTCTTGTAGATATCCTGCGGATCACCCGACAGCGCGCACCAGCGAAACGGGCCGATGCCGCGGCAGAAGAGCGGGCGGATATAGGCCGGCACGAAGCCTGGAAAGGCAAACGCATTCTCCAGCCCTTCGTCTTTGGCAACCTGGCGGATGTTATTGCCGTAATCGAGCGTCGGCACGCCGGCGTTCCAGAAATCGACCATGGCGGCCACATGGGTGCGCATGGAGGCGCGCGCCGCCTTTTCCACCGCCCTGGGCTCGCTCTCCTGCTTCGCCCGCCATTCAGCCACGCTCCAGCCCTGCGGCAGATAGCCATGCAGCGGATCATGCGCCGAGGTCTGGTCGGTGACGATATCAGGGCGAGGGCCGCCAGATTTCATGCGCTTGACGAGTTCGGGAAAGACGTCGGCGGCGTTACCGACAAGACCTACCGATTTTGCTTCGCCTGCCATGGTCCAGCGGGCGATGAGGGCCAGCGCCTCGTCCAGCGTCTGCGCCTTCTCGTCGACATAGCGGGTGCGCAATCTGAAATCGATGCGCGTCTCGTCGCACTCAACCGCAAGGCAACAGGCGCCCGCCATGACGGCGGCGAGCGGCTGCGCGCCGCCCATGCCGCCAAGTCCGGCGGTGAGGATCCATTTGCCGGTGAGATTACCGCCATAATGCTGGCGGCCTGCTTCCACGAACGTCTCGTAGGTGCCCTGAACGATGCCCTGCGTGCCGATATAGATCCATGAGCCGGCGGTCATCTGCCCGTACATCATCAGGCCCTTTTTATCGAGCTCGTTGAAATGCGCCCAATTGGCCCAGTTCGGCACGAGGTTCGAATTGGCAATCAGCACGCGCGGGGCGTCCGTATGGGTTTTCACCACGGCCACCGGGCGGCCTGACTGGACGATGAGCGTCTCGTCCGATTCAAGGTCTTTGAGCGCAGCAACGATACGGTCGAAATCGCCCCATGAGCGGGCGGCCCGCCCGATCCCGCCATAGACCACCAGCTCATGCGGGTTTTCGGCGACATCGGGATGGAGATTGTTCATCAGCATGCGCATCGCTGCTTCCGTCTGCCAGGATTTGGCGGTGCGCTCCGGCCCGGTGGCGGGGAAGATGTCGCGAGCGTTCTTGCGGTCAAACATGGGTAATCCTCGTGATCAGATAGAAAGCTCAGGGGCCGCGAGGCCTGATGCCTCGACCAGCGCGCCGCTGGCAACCAGGGTAGCGGCAGCTTCAAGATCGGGCGCGAGATAGCGATCTTCCTCCAGACGTGGCGCCACCTGCCGCAGGCAGGTGACAACCTTGGCGAGCGGTGCGCTCGTCACCAGAGGGTGGCGAAATTCGATGCCCTGCACGGCGCACAACGCCTCGATACCAAGGATGCGGTCGAGGTTTTCGATCATACGCTGCAGACGCCGGGCGCCGTGGGCAGCCATGCTCACATGATCTTCCTGATTGGCGCTCGTTGGCGTTGAATCGGTGACGCAAGGTGTGGCGAGATGCTTGTTCTCGCTCATCAGCGCCGCACTCGTCACTTCGGCAATCATGTAGCCCGAGTTGAGGCCGGGATTGGGGGTGAGGAAGGGTGGCAGGTCAAAGCTCAGCACCGGGTCAACCATGAGGGCTACGCGGCGCTGCGCTATGGCGCCGATCTCGGCGATGGCCAGCGCGATCATATCGGCGGCAAAGCCGACAGGTTCGGCGTGGAAATTGCCGCCTGAGACGATCTCGCCACTCTCGATCAGGACGAGGGGATTATCGGTCGCGGCATTGGCCTCGATTTCAAGCGTGCGGGCAGCCATGCGCAGCACATCCATCGCCGCGCCCGTCACCTGTGGCTGGCAGCGGATGCAGTAGGGATCCTGGACACGGCTATCGTCATGGCGGTGGCTTTCGCGGATGACTGAGCCTTCCAGCAAAGTGCGCATATAGGCTGCCGCCGCGATCTGCCCCGCATGGCCGCGCAGGGTATGGATGGCCGGGCTGAGCGGGGCCGTCGAGCCCATGACGGCATCGGTCGAGAGTGCCGAGATCACCAGCGCGCCCTGCGCCGCGCGCCAGGCTTCAAACAGGCCGGCAAGCGCGAAGGCGGTTGAAAACTGCGTGCCGTTGATCAGCGCCAATCCCTCTTTGGGTCCAAGGACAACGGGGCTGAGGCCGGCTGCAGCAAGCGCCGCGCCAGCCGGCATGACATTACCCTGATATTCGGCCTGCCCCTCGCCGATCATCGCCGCTGCCATATGGGCAAGCGGGGCGAGATCGCCGCTCGCGCCCACCGAGCCTTGCGCCGGGATCACCGGCGTCACACCCTGCGCAAGCATCCCTTCGAGGAGCGCCACCACGTCCCAGCGCACGCCAGAGGCGCCGCGCCCGAGGCTCAGCAGTTTCAGCACCATCATCAACCGGGCATGGCGGCGGGCAATCGGCTCGCCCACCCCGCAGCAATGCGACAAGATGAGATTGCGCTGCAGGGTGGCGGTATCGCGCGCCTCGATCTTGAGAGACGCAAGTTTGCCAAAGCCGGTATTGACGCCGTAGACGGGGAGATTACCGGCAGCAGCGGCAGCAATCCGGGCATGGGCTACTTCGACGCCGGGGCGCGCCTTATCATGAAGGCGCGCGGGCGCCTCGGCCCAGTAGATGGCTGCGAGCGTATCAAGACCGACGGCGCCGGGTTGCAAGGTCATGACCTTCACAGACAGCCTCCGATAATGCGGGCATGAAGCGGATTGACACCAAAGCGATAGGAAAGCTCAGCCGGCTCGGCACAATTCCACACCGCCAGATCAGCCTTCAGCCCAGCCGCGATCCTGCCTCGATCATCACAGCCGAGCGCCCGGGCTGCGTGTCTCGTGGTGCCAGCGAGGGCCTCTTCCGGCGTCATGCGAAACAACGTGCAGGCCATGTTCATGGCAAGCAGCAGCGAGCCCAGGGGCGAGGAGCCCGGATTGAGATCGGTCGAGACGGCAATTGGCACACCCGCCTGGCGAAAGCCGTCAACCGGCGGCATCTGTTTTTCGCGCAGCGTGTAGAAGGCACCGGGCAGCAGGACGGCGACGCATCCGGCAGCCGCCATGGCAGCTATGCCCTCGTCATCGACATATTCAAGGTGCTCGCATGACAGCGCGCCGAAGCTCGCGGCAAGTTTGGCGCCACCCCGGTTAGACAATTGCTCGGCATGGAGCTTGACTGGCAGGCCAAGTCGTTTCGCCTCGCTAAAAAGCCGCGCCATCTGCGTCGTGGAAAAGGCAATTCCCTCGCAAAAGCCGTCGACTGCGTCGACAAGACCTTCAGCGTGGGCAACGCGCAGGCCGGGGATGCACACCTCGTCGATATAGGCATCCGCCCGGCCCGCATATTCCGGCGGCACGGCGTGAGCGGCCAGATAGGAGGCGCGGATATCAATCGGGCGCAAGGACGACAGCCGGCGGGCAGCCCGCAGCATGGTGCATTCGCTGTCAATCGTCAGCCCGTAGCCGGACTTGATCTCGACCATCGACACACCTTCAGCGATGAGACCGTCGAGGCGCGGCAGGGCGCTTTCGACGAGTTCATCGACGGTTGCAGCGCGGGTGGCGCGAACGGTTGACAGGATGCCGCCGCCAGCGCGCGCCACCTCCTCGTAAGTGGCGCCTTTGAGACGCATCTCGAATTCATGCGCCCGGTTACCGCCATGGATGAGATGAGTATGGCAATCAATCAGCGCCGGCGTCACCAGCCGGTTGCCGAAATCATGACGGGGGAGTGTGGCAAACCGCGCCGGTATCTGATCGCTGGCGCCAACATAAGCGATCATGCCATTCTCGACCCCGATCGCGCCGTTCTCGATCAAGCCGTAGGGTCTGTCCAACGCCTCCATGGTGGCGATGCGGCGGGCCGTGAACAGGGCGAGGTTTTGCGTCATGGCGGAGCGCTGATCCAGGTGCGGAACAAACCGGTTGATCGCATACCCTCTATGCGATTAGAATTATTATGTCTAGACATAATGAGAGGTGCTTTATGATCTTTGCCAAGCGAGCGCTGATCGATGGGCGGTGGTCCGAAAATGCGCGCCTGACGATTGCCGAAGGTCAAATCACGGTGCTGGAAACCGGGGCTGCTGCGCTGGCTGGTGATACGCTCGTTGATACGCTGCTACCGGCGCTCGCCAATCTGCACAGTCACAGTTTCCAGCGGGCGATGGCCGGGATGACGGAACACCGCGCGGCCGGGCGCGACAGTTTCTGGACATGGCGGGAGATGATGTACCGTTTTCTCGGGCGGCTGACGCCGGAGATGGTGGAGGCGATTGCAGCGCTTGTTTTCGTCGAGATGCTGGAAGCGGGCTACGCGTCGGTCGGCGAGTTTCACTACCTGCATCACCAGAGCGGCGGCACGCCTTACGACAGGCCGGCGGAATTGTCGTTGCGTATCATGGAAGCCGCCAGCGCCACTGGCATCGGTCTTACCCATCTTTCCGTACTCTACAGCTATGGCGGGGCTGGCAAAGCGCCCTTGGCTGGCGGCCAATTGCGGTTTGCCAACACGCTGGAGAGCTATCTTGAGCTGATCGAAGACGTGCGCCTGGGGGCGAAGGCAGCGCCGCACGATACTATTGTCGGCATCGCTCCGCATTCTTTGCGAGCAACCACGCCGGAGGATCTGACCGCACTTCTGGCGATCGTCGGCGATGGTCCGATCCACATGCACATCGCCGAACAACCAAAGGAAGTCGACGATATCACGACCTGGCTCGGGACCCGACCGGTGGCGTGGGCGCTTGACAATCTGCCGCTCGACCATCGCTGGTGCATGATCCACGCCACTCACATGAATGACGCAGAAACGGCAGGTCTGGCGCGAAGCGGGGCGGTCGTCGGCCTGTGCCCGATCACCGAGGCAAATCTCGGTGACGGGCCGTTCAATGGCCGCTCCTGGCTCGCGGCCGGCGGTGCGTTTGGTATCGGCTCCGATTCCAATGTGCGCATCTCGCTCAGCGAAGAGTTGCGAACGCTTGAATATTCCCAGCGCCTGCGTCATCTCGAGCGCAACGTCATGGTTGCGGATGTCGGTTCGGTTGGTCTCCACCTCTATCAAGGAGCAGCGCACGGCGGCGCGCAGGCGCTGCGACGCAATTGCGGCGCGATTGCCGTCGGCAAGCTCGCCGATCTGGTTGCCATCGACAGCACCCATCCGGCGTTGTGCGCACTTGACGCCGACCAGATCGTCGATGGTTTCATTTTCGCCGGCTCGGATACCATCATTACTGATGTGTGGTCGGCTGGTCGCCACCAGGTGCGTGGCGGGCGACACATAGCGCGCGAGGCGGTGCACAGACGCTGGCGCAAGGTCGCCCATTCGCTTTTTACGGCACGCTAGACGGTCATGGGCAGCACCGCATCGGCGATGATCACGATCACACAACTCGCGGCAGACAGGACGAGCTGCTGCCGGCAGCCGAGCGCTGCGGCACCCACGGGAAGCCGCGCGCCGTCAACCTGCACAAGCCCCTCGATACAGATCGCGGCAGCGACAGCGGTGGCGTGCAGATTGATGTTGGCCGGGCCATCACGTCGTGACATGTCGGCGTTGAGATTGCTGGCGTCGAAGATGAAATTGAGGTCGCGTACGGGGCCTTTCGTCAGGCGCCCTTCTATTGCTGCATCGCCGGAAAAGCGTACGGGCTGGCGCGGCTTTGCCGTCAGGATGGCGTCGTCTGCTTCGAGGGTCATACCGTTGCCAGTGATGACCGTCAGCAGCCGTGTCATGCCAGGGAAAAGCGAAAAGGCGCCGTCGCTGGCGACCTCGGCGATGCTGAGGCGCCACAGCATGGCGCCATTGCGCTCGTCGCGCGCAATCTCGTGGGTGACCCCGCCGCCATTCTTCCATGGCATGGTCGTGAAATCACCGGGGAGCAGAATGGTTGCCATGGTGTTCGTTTCGCTTGTGGCAAAGCTGCACATGCCTGTGAGGGCATCAGGCATGAACCGGGAATTACGTACATACTACAGTCGTGAGCAGGTCAACCCATGATGACCAATGGATCGCTCGAGCGCGCCTCCTTCCGCCATATCAAAGAGGAAATCCTGCGCCGGGTCACCCAGGGCGAATGGGGACCGGGTACGCTGCTGCCGGGAGAAATCGAGCTTGCGGTTGAATTCGGTTGCTCGCGCGCCACCGTCAATCGCTCGCTGCGCGAACTCAGCGAAGCGGGGCTGCTTGAGCGCCGGCGCAAAGCCGGAACCCGGGTCCGCCTTACGCCGCTGCGCCAGGCGCGCTTTGAAATACCACTCATCCGCGAGGAGATCGAGGCTGCTGGCGCCGCCTACCGCTATACACTGCTCCAGCGCGCGGTTGGCCCGGCGCCTGTGGCAATGCGCAAGCTGTTCCATACCAGACCGCGCGAGCGGCTTCTCCATCTCCTGTGCCGGCATGATTCCGACGGCGCGCCCTATCAGCTGGAGGATCGCTGGATCAATCTTGCGGCCTTGCCACAGGCAGGCACTGCTGATTTTTCAACGCTGGGCCCCAATGAATGGCTGGTCCGCGCGGTTCCCTATTCGCAGGTTGAAATCAGCTTTCTGGCCGAGGCTGCCGGTCCTGCCGCCTGCGAGCATCTAGGCTATGCAAGCGGCGAGCCGGTGTTCATGACCGAGCGCACGACGTGGTGGGAAGGGCAGACGCTCACCCATGTGCGGCTTGCCTATCGGCGCGGCCATCGCATGACGGCGCGCTATTGACACGACGCCGGACGTCGCCGCTGAACACATCGCCCGCGACCAGGAACTGCAGCGAGTGTCCTTGAAAATTGTCAGACTGCCCCTTATTGAAGCTAAAGGGATGACAATCTGCTAGCTTTTTGCCTTTCACCGACTAGTGGCGCTTCTTCGGATTTGTTGGTCGATGGCTGACGTATTCATTTCCTATAAATCGGACCGGCGTGCGGCTGTCGAACATCTGACGCGCATCCTTGAGCTTAATGGCTACAGCGTGTGGTTCGATTATGGACTGCTGTCGGGGCAGAATTTCGCCCGCCAGATCGAGCGGGAAATCAGAGCTGCTAAAGTCGTTCTCGTACTGTGGTGCCAGTTGTCTGTCGACAGCGAATGGGTGAACGGCGAGGCACGACTGGCAACGCGCCTGGGAAAGATGATCCCCGCGTGGATTCAAGACGTTGATCTTCCGCTCGAATTCAACGGTGCTGATACCATCAATCTCGAGCATTGGGACGGCTCGCCGCGCAGCCATGTGCTTGACCGCCTGTTCGAACAGATCGGCGCCAGAGTCGGACGGGAGCAGGTGCCACAAATCGCCGGGTTGAAGGATTTTGATAGTTTGTGGCGCCGGTACGGAGCGCCAAATCTGTTAAGTTTTCCGCTTGAAAAAGTAATTCCGGAATTTGAAAAAAACGATGGCTCGCCCAGCGAAGCCCGGCACGTGACGAGCAGACCTTCCGTCACACCTTCTGATGAGCCAGTCGACAAATCCGGCCAAGATAACCGCAGCGATGGACATTCAGCCGCCGCACGCGAGAAAAAGACAGGAAGTTCCTCTGCGTTCCTGATGTTTACAGCTGGCCTGCTACTTGCCGCGCTGCTCGGCGGCGGAGGGTATGCGACTTGGCATTACCTGCGCCCGGCGGCCCAACCGCCAATCATCGTACCACCGCCGGTCGAAGCCCAGACGGCAATCATCGCCCCGCGACCAGTCGAAACCCAGACACCAATCGTCACACCGCCGCAAGTCATCGCCCCGCCGCCAATCGAAACGCAGACGGCAGTCATCGCCCCGCTTACCCTGCCAAGTCCGAGCAGAGAAAGGACGCCCGGACGCAGCGAGAACCAGTTTCGCGACTGCGAGGCATGCCCGCTTATGGTTATGATTCCGGAGGGTAAATTTCTAATTGGATCGCCCGATGCGGAAAGCGGTCACAAGGCAAACGAAGCGCCGCGACGCGAGATTTCCATCAAACGCAAATTTGCGATCGCGCGTTTGGAAGTATCATTCGCGGAATGGGATGCCTGCGTCGCCGATAGCGGATGTCGCTCGTACCGCCCCAATGATTATGGCATGGGCCGCGGCAACAGTCCGGTGATCTTCGTCTCCTTCTTCGATGCCATTGCCTATGCTGCCTGGATGTCGACGAAGACGGGCGCAACTTACCGTCTGCCCTCGGAGGCCGAGTGGGAGTTCGCCGCCCGCGGCTGTATTGCCGCGGGTTGCGCCAATGATCCCTTTGGATTTGGCGGCGATATCGGGCCTGACTTGGCCAATTACAATTGGAACACTGCTTACAATGGCAGTCTCAGACGTCAGCCGCGACGCCAGACCATGGCGGTCGAGGAAGGCTCCAAGGCGAACGGCTTTGGTCTTCTCCACGTTCACGGCAATGTTGCCGAATGGGTTCAGGATTGCGTCAATGGCAGCTATGATCGCCTTCCCGAGAATGGTGCGCCCGCGACCAGTGGCGATTGCCGTTCGCGTGTTGTGCGCGGGGGCAACTGGAATGATAATCCACGTGAGCTGAGGTCATCGGCGCGCGCCTTTGAAGAAGCGACAACACGCTCGCACCTCATCGGCTTCAGACTTGCGCGTGATTTGACAAAATAGCGTTGTATACAGCTCGGGCAAAGGCGTCGTCGATGATGAAGGATTAAGGATCAAGATATGCGGCACCGATTAGCAGGGTTCATTGTCACCGCTGGCGTTATTGTTTTGACGTTGATCGGGTCCGCGCAAGCCCAGACCAGGCGGGCTTTCCTTGTCGGGAACAATGCCTACAGCGATAAGAACCTGCAAAGACTGTCACGGTCGGTTGCCGATGTGAAGGATCTTGAGGGCGAACTGATTGAAGCCGGTTTTGACAAGAAAAACATCAAGCGTCTGGAAAACGTAAAAACCAAAGCAGAGTTCGACAAGCAGTTCGATGCCTTCCTGAAGACCGTTCGGGCTGACGACATCGTTTTCTTTCACTTCTCCGGGCATGGCTTTGGCATCGAGGAAAAACAGGATAATTTTTTGCTGATGGGGGATATCAAGAGCCCCTTTACTTTTACTCGCTCGAAATTGCCGGCAAATGAGCAGAAGGACGCGGCGATCACGCGATTGCGCATTACCACCTATCTTGGTGATTATCAGGAGCAGGAGGTGGCACGAGGCGGCGTCTCAACCAGGGAAATCACCAAAAAGATAGCAGCCGTTAAGCCAAAGGCAGCAATCATTGTCCTTGATGCCTGTCGCACCCTGCTTACTGACGACGGGCTTGATTCCAGGACCATCGAGCGTAGCTCCACCAGCGGCAGCCGATTAGTGCCGGCCGAGGGCGTGCCGCCTGGGTTCCTGATCCTTTATTCCGCATCATTTGGCGAGCAGGCCATCGAAGCGTTCAATCAATACGACCGGCGGCGAAACTCGCTGTTTACCGAGGTGCTGCGACAGGAAATGATCCGTCCCGGCCAAACGGCGGTCGAACTTGCCGAGCGCATTAAACTGGTCACACGCGATATCGCCTCGCTATATGGATTGCAGCAGGAACCTGAATTCTATCACAGCTTCGACAAGGCTGAGGACTTCTTGTTTATCGATTCAATCGGCAGTGAACGCTTCAAGCTCGATGTTGAACCGTGCAAGGATAGTCTCAGCGATATCAAGGACATCCGCAAGCTGCCGACGCGTGAAGCACTGGACAGCCACCGCCGTCGTTTTTCCGGCTGCGAAACGGCTGAGGAAGCGCGCCGACTGATCGCCCAGATCGAACTTGGTTCCGATGAGCAGCCTGACCGCTGCGACGGCTCGCGCATCGACCTCATCGACAATCTGCGCCAGTTGCGGCCAGAGCTTCTGGAGCGTCACGCAAGGCGCTTCGAGGGATGTGCGAGCGCGGAGGCGGCAACGCGTCTCAACAATGTCGTCAAGTCCCCGCCCGGCAGCGACGAGAACAGCCTCAAATGCCAGACGGCTTTCGCCGAGAGCCTGCGCCAGCTTCAGCGCGAGAACCTTGAGCGATTCATCACCACCTTCGCCCAGTGCCCGGCACGCGGCGCCGTCGAGGCGGTCCTGGCTGCCTTGCCGCCCGGTTCGGGCGAGCTTGGTGATGTGAGGATCACACGTGGCGCCATACGCCGCATCGATTCCTGCGATTATTTTGCTGCCTCCGAGCAAGATAAAGCCCGGCCGCCCGAAGTCCCCGGCGTATTTTTTTCCTATGTGCGATTTGAAGATGCGATCGAGGCCTGCGAGAAATCAATCAGGGAGAATCCGCGCATCAGCCGCTACCTGTTCAATCTGGGGCGCGCCTATCACCGCAAGGGATGGGATGAAAAAGCTGGCTCGAAAGAACGAGACGACAATTTCCGCAAGGCACGGACAGCCTACGCCGACGCTGAAAAGCGTGGCTATGTCAGCGCGCTCAACGGCCTGGCTGTTCTTCTTGGCAACACTGGCGACGGCAAGGAAAATGAGGATGAGATTGTGCGCCTCCTCGAACAGGCGGCACAGCAAGGCCATCCGCTTGCCATGTATAATCTGGCGAGGCGCTACGCTGCGGGCGACGGCATTTTACAACGCAATCTGAAGAAAGACTACCAACGCGATCTGAGGAAAGCCTACGAGCTGTTCGCCCGCGCAGCCGAAGGCGGCTATGTGCCAGCGATGGTGCAGGCGGGTTATGCGCTGCGATATGGCCGCGGCGTGGCACAGAACCCAAGGCGCGCAGTCGAGACGTTGCTGCGCGCGGCAGATGCTGGCTCCATCTTCGCCAAGCGATATCTCGGGCAAATCTATTTCGACGGAGTGACCAATAGTTCGGACCGCAATCTCAGAGTCGAAAAAGATCGGCAGCTGGCGCTTCTTTTCCTTAGCCGGGCAGCAGACGAAGGTGACAGCTATTCCCGCAAGCGGGTGGCGCAGTTGATGGAGGAGGGCGACGGCCTGCCATCAACGCAACCCGAGCTTGCCGAACGCTTCTGGCGGCTGGCGGCAAATGGTGGTGATAGCGAAGCGCAGTATAATTTTGCTGAGCGTCTACGCACCGGAACCGTTCTGATACGCCCTGAATTCGGTGCGAAGGAAGCTATTTTGCTTCTGCAGCGGGCTATGGCACAAGGCTCGGCCCCGGCGGCCAAGCGGCTGGCGGAAATCTATCGGCGAGGTGAGCTCGGTGAGACGATTGATATCGATAGAGCCATCAAATATGCTTTTCAAACGATCGCGCTTGCATCACGTACAGCACCCAGTAACTGGGCTGGCAGTCCCTATTACGAGATTTCAGCTGGCCATCTGTTAGTGGAAATGGCGCGTAATGGCGAGGCGGTGGATGCTCGCGGTCGACCATTATTCAGCGCGGATGAAATTGAACGGTTGGAAAAATTCTACGGAAAACCGGATGGGGACACGAAAACCGTCAAGGTTCGCCGCGTCGAGATACCGCTGTATTATTCCTGCGAGAATTCGAAGCAGCGCGTTCCGTGGCGCTATGATCATATCTGGATCTGGGATTGGGGTCGTGCAACCTCGCCAACCGAAGCCCAGATCACGCTCCTTGAACACAAGAATCTATACTGCGCCGACAATCGTCCCGAGCGTCAAACGCTGATTGCCAGCTTCGAAACGGCAAAGCGCAACAAGGTGCTCTTTGCCGATCTGATCGAACAGCAAATCAGAGCGGCACAACTTGCTGAAGCGACGAAAAATAGCAAGAAACGCAAGTGAACCGACGCAGGCGCCGGCCGATCAGCCTGCGGATGGGCTTGCGCGCCATGGTCAGAACAAATATATTTCTTGTATCGTAAAAAATGCATATTCGCTTGCGCGGAGGCTTTTATGATCATCACATGTGGTCAACGTTATCTGGCGATTGGTTGTGCCGTGCTGATGACGGCTTCCCTGCCGCCGCGGGAGACCCATGCAAGAGGCTTTGACACTGGATTGGCGATTGGTGTCGGCGCTGCCATTATCGGTGGGCTCCTCGCCAACGGTAACAGAAATGCGCAGGCTGGAGTTCGCCGCGAGACCCGCGGCACGAAGTCGGCAAAGAAATCGCGGGCACGTCAAAGTGATACCGCGTCCACGACCAATGAAAGCAGCTCGTCGCCCTCAAATGAGCAGGTTCTCTCGTCGCTTGCCGGTCCTGCAGGTAAAGTGTCTCTTCCCGTCCTTGCGACGTTCCGTTCCAGCACGGTGATCGGTTCAGTTGGCACCGTCTCGGAAAACGACAACATCCTCAAACTGCGCTCGAACGATGAGGAACGTGATTATTCTTCGAAAATGGCGACGATCCTTCAACGTTTTCAAATCGAAAACAAGGATCGCCGGAGCGGCGACGTCACGGCTTTGGCGATCGAGACCGCTCTGGATGAAGCTTTACGCAAGTCTCGGCTGGACCAGTTTGAAAGTTTCCTCAACGAGAACTGGACGACCGATCGCCTGCGGGTGATGATTCTCAACCGGGTCATTGGCGAACTGCCCTCGCTGTTTAACGGCAACAATCGCGGTCTGGCGCCGATGGCAACACTTCATTCGCTGATCCAGCGCTCAGCCGAAGCGATCTATGTACGGCTCTTCGAGTCCTCGGAGCTTCTTGCGGCAAACAAGAGTATTGTCACCTTCCAGCGGCGCGTCTACGAGGCGCAAGGGAACGGCGCCGCGCCTGTCAATGTGTCCGACGCTGCTGACGCTGCTTCCGCCCATGAGACCGAACAGAAGCTTTCGGAAGAACTGCGGGAGCGCGCTGACTCCATTCTCTCCAGCGCCGCCAAATTGGCGATTTCGCGTTATGAAACAGCCTTTCGTCTCGATCCCAACAGCTTTGCGCTTCGCTATCGCGCCCAGCGGATCATGTATGATTGCTTGTCGGAGTATGTCGAGGAAATCACCACGTCAGCTTCAGCGACAAGCCTGGCTGAAATTCCCGAGATCGAAAGGCGTGCCTTTCAAACCGCTTTGAATACATGCAATGATTGGCTGGTCGTGACGTTTGGTGAATCGCTCGACAAGCTGAAGGAGCAGAAGCCCTATCCTATTCGCGTCATATGGTCGGCCGGTGGGCCCAAGGACGAGCCTAAACTTTACGGGCGGGCTAATCGAGGCTTGTAGATTCTGTTGAGGCCTTCGTTGGATCAACGGATGGCAATCAGCGATTTTGACAGGCCGAAGACACGCTCCGAGCTGATGCTTGCATCGGGAAACAAAGCGCTCATACGTTTGCGGTCAATGAGAATTGAATCTTCAATATAGCGCTGCGCGTCGTCAAGCGTGGCGGCGCGGGGAAAGGCGCCGCAGTCAAAGCGCATGACGAGGGCGAGACGCACCGGCTCCGGCAGCCAGTGGAAGAACGGCACACGGAAATGCGGCTCCAGCGGAAACCAGAAATCCGGTGTCTGGACGAAATAGCGCGGCGCCAGTCGCCTCACCTCACGCGCCATGGCGCGCATGGCCTGCCAGCGGCCCACATGCTCCAGGACTGAATTGGAATGGACGACGTCAAAGGAATTATCGGCAAATTCCGCCATGTTGGTGCAATCGCCAACGCGGCTTTCGAAGCGCTGATCATCGAGGCGCTGGGACATCAGATTAATCAGGACGAAGCTGACAGAGCGGCCTGACCAGACGGCCTCAAGATCACGCCAATACTCGATGTTGCCGCCCAGATCGACGATCCGGCAGTGACCTTTGCGGGCGATGACCTCATCGACGATCTTAACGAAGCGCACCAGCCGCCGGGCACGAAAATCAGTCTGCGTGCCCCAATGCTGTTCACCGATATGAATAGCGGCATCCGACATGGTATAACAGTTCCTCGCTCATGACGTTTCGATTTGATCAACTACTAGCTGGCAGAATGATCCGGCCGGCGGCGGCCTTCGCCGGAGCGTCGGTCGCGTCGCCGAAAGCGCCTGGCACAGCGCCGTAAGACACGCGTTTTCTACGCGCAAACCCGGTTATTGCGAAGCCATTTCCCTGATCAAGGTTAAGCTCGATGACGGTCAACAGACGCGATCTCCTTGCTCTTCTCGCAGCCCCTCTGGCGTCCGGAACCATACCGGCGATCGCGGCTGAGGGAACCAGCCTCGGGGCGGTGGCGGCCGCCGTTGGCATTGCCTTTGGCTCTGCCTTTGATCGTGAAGTTTTCGATGATGCGGATTATCGCAAGCTCATCGCCAGCGAGACGCGCCTGGTTACGGCGGAGAATGCGCTGAAGTTTGACTGGCTGCGCCCGAAGGGGCCCGATGCCGACTTCTCGACCGCTGACCGGATCGTTGAATTTGCCCGCCACAACGACCTGCTGCTGCGCGGGACAACATTGGTGTGGAACGACAATCCACCACCCTGGCTGCGCCGGTCGAGCCTCACCGAGCTGCGGTACCTCTTTGATCGCCATATCGACGAAACACTCACCCGCTATCGTGGGCGCATTCATTCATGGGACGTCGTCAATGAGCCCTTCTACCCGCCGCAGCGCCTGCCCGGCGGCTATCGCCAGGGGCCGTGGTATGACGCGTTCGGGCCGGCATATATCGAGCGGGCTTTCCGTCGTGCCGCAAGCGTTGATCCGGCAACACGGCTTGTCCTCAATGAGGCGTTCTGCGAGCAGCAGGATGCGCTGGGCATCAGCGTGCGCGCTGGTTTGTTGAAGCTCGTCGAGCGCCTCAAAGGCGAAGGCGTACCGCTCCATGCCATCGGATTACAGGGTCATCTCAAGCCGGCGCTGCCTTTCGACGATCAGGTGTTCGTTGAATTTCTGACCAGGCTCGCCGGGTTTGGCGTTGATCTCTACATTACCGAACTTGATGTCGACGATGGCGGCATGCCTGATGACATCAACAAGCGCGATCTCATGGTGGCAAGTCGCTATCGCGATTTTCTGAAAGCGGTGCTGACGGTGCCAGCCGTCAAAGCCGTCATCACCTGGCAGTTATCCGACCGCTACAGCTGGTATGGCGAGCTGGCGCGGCGCAAACATCCGCCGGGACGACGGCCACGCCCCCTGCCCTATGATGACGGACTGCAGCGCAAGCCCGCCGCGCAGGCGATGATCGAGGCGTTGCTGACGCGGGTGAAGTAGACCATTCATGGGGAGCTTGGTGAAGGCCGGAGCGACAGGAGCCGCTGGATAGCCAATCCGCAGATGCGCGGAAAGCCGGCAGCGATTGCCAGCGCGAATGTGATGGCTCCCGCCAGAATGTGTCCGACCAGTTCAACGCGGCTATGCGCCGGCGGCAGAATATGGAGGACCAACATCATCGCCGCGACGGCAACAATGACCCGCAAGACATCGAGAGGGCGCAAATAGTAGCCGAAAATTCGATTGACGGTAACGAAGCTTGCCAGCGTGACGATTGCGTTGGCAATCAGGCAGCCCATGACGGCGCCGCGCCCGCCATCAAGATGCAGCCCGATATAGCATGCAAGCAGAACCAGAACTGCCTCGGCACCAGCGAAGATAATGTCAAGCTTCGGGCGATTGAACAGAAGGAAACATTGATCGGTCGCGTGAATGCGAAAAATTCGCACCGCGCCGGTTGCGATCGCCAGCGGCAGAATATCCCGGGTGATGGCGCGGTATGGTTCGGAGACGAGCGCATCGACCAGCGGAGCGTTCAGCATGATGACACCGGCAACGGTGGGGATGAGGGCGGCGAGCAACAAGGCGCCATTGCTGGCAAGTTGCGGCAGGGCGGCCCGCTGACCGGCCTCGCGTACTTTCTCCACCGCCAGCGTGAAGCCGGCCGTGGTGGCGAGCTGACCGGTGAAGGTGGTTGCGCGCATGCCAAGCCACCAGCCGACCGAGATGAGGCCGACGCCCGCAAGGCCCTGTTCATGCTCGACGACAAAACGAAGTCCATGCATGGCAACCCAGGCCAGCGCATTGCCGATCATGAGCGGCGCGCCATAGGCGAAGGCGCCGCGCACCAGCGAGAGATCAAGCCGCGGGCGCAAGGTGGAGGTGCGGATGAACGACCAGGCGAGCACCAGCCCCAGAGCCTGGGCAAGCGCATAACTCCACAGGACGATTTCCGGCGTTGGTGCAAACAGCAGGACAGCGACGATGCCGAAGGCAAGACCAAGAACCGAGCCGCAGCTGTTGAGGATTGTATAGGCCAGAATGGCTGAACTGGCACGTGATCGATCCGCGAAATGCCAGGTGAGGTTGCGCGTCAGCGTGAAGGCGAGCGTCGCGGCCAGCAAGTTCATCCCCGGCAGTTCATGAAAAACAACAAGCAGCGCAAGGGCGACGAATAATGTCTGCAGGATTGTTGCAGCGAGCTGGATGGCGATTTCAACGCCGTCAAAACGCAAGATATCATCGTTGTGGCTGGTGATGTAGCGCAACGCATAGGCGCTCCACCACGACAACACCAGTAACAGGGCCAGTTCCTGGATAGCCCACACCAGGACATAGGTGCCGAAGGCTTCCGGCGCCAGAAAATAAGTCCATATGGCTGCCGCAAGAAACTGCGCCAGCGGCCCCATGATCTGAGCGGGCATGTAAATGAACGTACGGCGCAACAACATCATCAGCCCCGTTCAGCGATCTGCCGCTGTGCGGCGCAACAAGACCAGAGAGAGGATAACCATCAGGGTAAAGGAAAGTGTTTTCGCGGCGATCGATTCGGACGATGACGCGACCAGGATGAAATAAAAGACGACCCATCCCCCTTCCTTGCGCGATGCCTTGGCGATGCTTTTGCACAGGCAGAAAAGACCAGCCAGAAAGATCGTCGTGCTGAGCAAACCGTAATGGGCGACCAGGCTGACCCAGAAGCTTTCAATGCCATATTCAAGGCCAAGCTGACGCTTGAGCGTGGTTATCAGTTCGGCGTCGGGGCCGAAAATGAGATCGTGCATAGGTAGTTCGGCGAGCAACACGAACATTTCTAAACGGGTCTTCGCCGATCCGTCATCGTCAAGGAAGCGGGCGACGAACTGATCGAAAAGACCTGCATCAAAGGCAAGGGCGACTGCGGTCGCGAGCAGCGGCACGGCAATGGCAAAGAGCCCGGCCGCCATGGCGGTCAATCGCTTCTCGCGAACGGCGCGCACAAACCACAAGACAATGATCACGGCGGCGAACGGGACCACCAGAACGGCGGCCGCACGACCGCCAAACACCACCAGCGCCAGAACCTGCAACATGAGGGCCGGCGCGCGCAGGGTTGGTGCCAGATCGCGTCCGCCGCCCAGAAGAAAGCTGATGACGTAGCAGCCAATGGCCGCCGCGTTGGCAAGCGGATGACCGAAGATGGCACTCGGGCGCCAGTCGCTCGTCAGTTCAGCGCCGCTGACAATCAGCGGTGTCAACCGCCAGCCACTGCCTAACTCGACGATGCCGAGCAGGGCATTGAGCGCGAAGATCAGATGGATGGCGACTGCCAGTCGACGCAGCGTTTGCTCGTCAAGACGCGCGAGCAGCACGAGCAGGAAGGGCGGCAGCAGGAATGTATCGATGATGTTGGTGAAAGGTCCTTTGAGGACGAGCGAAATATGCACCAGAAGAAACAGCCAGGCGACGAGAAACAGCAGCAACCCATGATGGCGTCGCACGATATCGTCAATCGCGATAAACGGATTACCCGGCGCGCACAGAAGAGCCAGCATCGCCAACGACGCGATATAGGTCGCGGGATGAATCTTTGTCAGAGGCAACCCGCCCTCAACATCGTAGGGAATACCCAGTGCCGACAGGGCCAGATTGGAAATCATGAGCGCTACCAGCACGGCAATGATGCTGCATACCACCGCCATCGTCTGAAAGAGATTGTGGCGGCGCGCCGTTGCGGGAACGTAATAGATTGCCTCGCTCATGATGCTCACACCGGCTCATAACGCTTGACGATGTCGGGCGATGCCATGTTGAGAATGACGCCGGCAAGTTTGTGCTGTGGCAGGCGCAGCGCATCCAGTGCTTCCTCGACCGCCTCACGCCGCGTGGAATTGGCGCGGACGATCAGCACCGTGCGATCAATCAGATCACCAAGCGTGCGCATGGATGCCTCGGCAATAGCCGGCGCGCCATCGACAAGAACGACGTCATACTGTCTGGCGGCAGCGGCAAAAAGACGTTCCCACTGGATACGGGTCGGACGCGGCGCGGCCTCGTCGTTGCTGACTGGCAGGATGGAGAGGTTTTCACCGCCGCTGACAACCGCCTTGGCGAGTTCGACGCGCTCGCTCAGAACGCCAAGCAGGCCAAGACTTGCCTGTGGGGCGATACGACGCGAGAGAGCCGAGCGTGTGAGATCGCCATCGATCAGCAACACACGTTCGCCATGCCCTGCCAGGGTGAGAGCGAAATTGTGCGACAGGGTGGTCTTTCCTTCCCCCGCCTCGGCTGACACCATGAGAAACGTTCGCGCCTTGGCGTTCTGCCGCTCTTCACGCAGGCAGTCGCGCAAACGATAGAGCGCGGCGGTGAACGCCCGGCCATCGGCAAGCGTCGTCTTTTTGGCCCGACGCAGGAAGGGGAGATTGGCTGCAAGGACAGTCCCGTGATCATCGCGCGCCACGAGCGGAATGGCGGCCAGAAGATCAAGCCCGATATGGCGACGGATGTCCTTGCCACTGCGGAACGTGTCGTCGAAATGCTCGCGCAGCAAGGCCAGCGTGGCGCCAAGCCCCGCGCCAAAGAACAGGGCAATGCCGAGGATCAGCAGGCGAGGCGGAAAACTCGCACCGTCGGGAACCACTGCCGGGGCAATGATACGCGCAGTATTATAGCTCAGGCGCTCCTGTTCGCTCGTCTGTTTGGCGCGGATGAGGAAGGCCTCATAAAGCGCGCGGCTGGCCTCGACCTCGCGATCAAGTTCGCGCAGCTTGATCTTCGCACCATCGGTCGCGGTCGACTGCAGCTGGAGGCGATCAAGTTCACGGCTCAGTGTCTGTTCGCTGGCGCGCGCTGCGTCGCGGTCGCTGCGCGCTGAGTCAGCGATCCGCTTCAGCTCTTCGCCGATGAGGGCGCGGATATTCTGGAGCTGGGCACGGACGGCTGCGACCGATGGGTGGCGTGGCCCCAGCGTGTTGCTGAGGTCAACCTCACGACGGCTGATTTCCGCAAGCTGCGCGCGGAGCGCCTGAACCACATTGGACGCAAGCGCATCGCTTAACGCGCCGGTATCGCCGCCAGCACGAATGACGCGCTGGAGCTGCTCATAGCGCGCATCGCTTTCGGAAACGCGGGCGCGCGCCAGAACAAGCCGCTGGTTGAGTTCGGAGAGCTGCTGTTCGCCAACCAGCGTTCCCTTGGCGGCAACAATGCCGTTGGCACTGCGGAAAGCCTGCACCTTGTCCTCGGCAGCGCGGACATTATCACGCAGCGCATCGAGCCTGGAGGTCAGTTCGCCGGTTGCCTGGCGCGTCACAGCGCGGGCGGCCTCGTTCTGGTCATCGATATAGGCTTCGGCAATCGCATCGGCGAGGCGGGCGGCCTTTTGCGGCTCGCGTGACGTCACGCGGGTTTCGATGACATAGGTCTTCTCGGCACGCCTTACGGACACACGCCGCTGCAGGACATCAAGCGCGCGCGCCGCCGGATCGGTGTGATCAGTCTTGGTGCTGCCGCCCAACATGCGACGAAGCGCCGATGACAGCCCGCCCGAGGTGCTGACGGCGCCGAACTCTGTATCCTGAGCGAGGTTCTGCGCATCGACGACACGGCGCAGCACCGTTTCCGATGTCAGCAGTCTGAGCTGGCTTTCGATCAGCGAGGTATCGATGCCGATGCCGCCGGTGCGCACTTCCGTCTGCAATACTTTCTGGTCGCGCGGATCAATCAGAAGCTGGGTTGAGGCGGTAAAGAGCGGCGGCGTGACAATCAGAAAACCGATCGCGGCAAGGACAGCCGCCACCAGCGTTGCCAGAACCGTCATCCGGCGCTGCTTCAGCACATTCACAAGTCCGCGCAAATCAAGGCCGTCGGCCGCGCCAGCGTTTGGCGCTGATTGCTGCGGCCGTGGCGGCCACGTCTCGACGTGAGGCATTTCGGCACTGTGAACGGTCATATCGTTACTCCAAACCTAGTTGAGCCTGTGCCAATGCGGAACAATGCTCTCGGCTTAACGTGAGCGCAGCAAGGCCTGTGCCAGCTAACCGCGCGACGCGAGATTGCCGGGCTCAAGGCCAGGCGTTGATGGTGGGAACCGCTCCCCTTTGGTGGAGCCCGCAAAGCGGGCGCGGGCGAGGCGGGCAAGAAAGACGAGATTGCCGAGCAGATAGCGGCGCCACAGACGTGCCGGTTCGAGGATGAGGCGAAAGAGCCATTCAAGCCCGGCGCGGCGCATCACACGAGGAGCACGCGGTACAACGCCAGCAAGAAAATCGAACAGGGCGCCAACGCAGATCGCCAACTCGCAATTGAAGGCGGAGAAATGTTGCTCAACGAATTTTTCCTGGTCGGGATTGCCCAGCGCCACCAGCAGAAGATCGGCGCCGGAGGCGCGCACAGTTTGCAGAACAGCCGGTATGTCGGCAGGAGCAAAATACCCATGATGGAACCCGACCACGTCGTGCGGCCAGTCGCGCAGCTTCATCGCCGCCGCAGCGCGCTCAGCGATGCCCGGCCGACCACCCAGCAGGAAGATACGGAAGCGATGGCGCGATGTGCTCAGATAACGCGGAACGAAGTCCGTGCCGTTGAGGTTGGCGTTGAACCGCCGGCCAAACAGAATGCGAGCGGCGATATCGACCCCTATGCCATCGTTGAGAACCATGAAGCGGTTGAGGCAGGAGCGGAAATCGTGATCGCGCGCGGCGATATTGCTGCCATGGGCGTTGAGGAAGGCAAGCTTGACCCGGTGCCCCCTGCCGATTTCATCGTCAATGGTGGCGACCGCGGTTTCAGCGCGCGCGTTTACCACGCCAACGCCCATGATATTCAGACGGGCAATCGTCTCAGTATTTTCGTCCTGTGACCCGTTATGGTGTAAAAAATGTTGATTCATAACTATTCCTCACCCAAATCGTGCCGCGGTGACACAAAGCGATGCCCGCAGCGCTGCGCTGGTTAAGGATTTGCAAAGGATGTACCGACCGCCAGGTGCACTGTGCCGCCGGGCCGTCTGAAGGATGACCAACCGGTGTTAAGGTAAAGATCCGGGAGGGGGTGCAGATTATTGCACCGTGCACTGGCGCTTTGCGTAGGTTCAGCGCGACATGGGATTTTCGCGGGGTGCGCCGTTAAACACCTTCCTATTGTCGATCACCTGAAGCGCGATCTCAACCGGGCGATTGCTCGTAATTTAATCGTATCAAGACTTTCTTCATCGCTTCGCCTTAATCTCAACTCCCCAAGTGTTGTGAAGTGAGTACGGCGTGATGTCCACCACCGGGCTGGCCGATTCTTCGACCGTTGCGGCGCGGCTAGCTGAGTTCCGGGTTCTTGATGGGCTCAACCCGCGAGCCGTGCGGCAGGTAGCGCGCATGGGATCATGGCTTTGCCTGCCAGGTGGCCTTGAGCTTGCCCGCGAGGGCAGCCATGACCGCTCCCTCTTTTTCATTCTCTCCGGAACCATGAGCGTTCAGGTCAGCGACGGGCGCGGAGCGCTTGAATGCGTCGCCCATGTGCCTGCCGGCGAGACCGTAGGCGAAATGTCGCTCCTTTCGGATGAACCCCACAGTGCGCGGCTGATTGCGCACCGCGACTGCGAGATCTTCGTCCTGGGGCGCGACGCTTTCGAGCGCATTGCCGCGCACCATCCGCAGATCCTGCGCAATCTGTCGCTGCTGCTGATCGAGCGACTGCGCCGCACCACCTCGCGCGCCCTGCTGCATCCACGCTGCCGCGCCATTGCGCTGCTTGGTGAAGGGCATCGTGACGAGGTCCACGATATCGCGATGCGGTTGCTGCCGGCGTTGAAAAACCTCGGCCTGTCGGTCGAGTGTCTTGATGCCACGGCCCAGGGCCGCCCGGCTGAATGGTACCAGAGGCTCGAAGCGCACCACGACATCCTTCTTTATCTCGCCAGCGAGCAGGACACGGTATGGTGGCGGCAGGCTGAACGTCAGGCTGACCGCATCATGCTGGTTGGCAAGGGGGAGCGGCCGCCGCCGGGCAACAATGAAGTGCGTGCGCACAAGCCGGCTGACCGGATTGTGCTTGGTGATGACTTGATGCCGGTCGAGACGACCAGCTTGCGGCCGGTCGCAGGGCTTCGCCATGTGGTGCGCCGCGGCGTCGCGCGCGATATCAACAGGCTGGCACGCCATCTTTCCGGGCGCGCTGTGGGGCTCGTGCTGTCAGGGGGCGGCGCCCGCGGATTTTCCCATGTAGGTGTCTATCGCGCGCTGACGGAAGCCGGCGTGCCGATCGATGCCATTGGCGGCACCAGCATGGGCGCGCTGATTGCGGCTGGAATTGCACGCGAATGGGATGTCGCCGAACTCCAAGCCCGGCTCAAGGCCGCCTTCGTCACCTCAAATCCGATTTCGGACTTCACCCTGCCAACCGTCTCGTTCTTCGGCGGGCGCAAGGTCCGCAGCCTGCTGGAGCGCAATTTCGGGCCGATCAAGATTGAAGACCTTGCCCTGCCCTATCTCTGCGTCACCGCTGATCTCACATCGGGCAGCGATGTGGCCCATCGCACCGGTCTGCTTTCCGAGCGGCTGGCGGCAAGCGTCGCCCTGCCGGGGCTCCTGCCGCCGGTTGTCATCGATGATCACATCCATGTCGATGGCGGCATCATGAACAATCTGCCGGTCGATCATATGCGCCGGCTTACCACCGGCCCGATCATCGCGGTTGATGTTTGTGGCGATACGTCGCTGGGTGGCGCGCGCGGCACGATCCCTGGCATCCTGTCGATCCTGGCGCGCACCGGCACTGTCGGCAATGAATGGCAGCGCCGCGAGGCAAGACGCCAGGCAAGCATCCTGATCGAGCCCAGCGTGTCGATGGTGGGGTTTCGCGACTGGCCGCTTTTTGATCGCGCTGCGGCGATTGGCTATGAGACCACGTGCCGCAGTCTTGAAACATGTGCCGACAGCTTTGCCGCATTGACGGCGCTGGCCAACAAATCGGCGGCGTAACCACCTCCCAGCCTGCATTGAAAACGTCACGTTTCACGCCTAGCCTTTTGCCGGTAGCGGCAGGGGGCACGACCAATGAAACTGATCACGACGGCATGGCTGGCCATCAGCACCATCGCATGCACCTTTGGGACGGCGGGGCATTTGTCCGCCCAGACCATTTTTCCGGTGGATCGCGCCCGCTTTCTCGTTGGCTCGCGGCTTGATGTCAAAATCGAGTTTCAGGGCGTGGTCACGGCCGATAAAATCAAGCTGTCGATCAATGGCGCGGACGCAGCCGGCGTTCTTGGCAAGCAAGGCCAATTGATCGAGCGCGAAGATGGCGCTGAGCGGTCGTCCGTCCTGTTTCGGGATGTGAGCCTGACCAAGCCCGGCAGTTATAAGGTGGAGGCAAGCGACGGCGTGCTCAGCGGGCAAGTGGTCTGGGAAGTCTATGACACACCTGAACCACGCCGCGCCAAGAACGTGATCCTGTTCGTTGGGGATGGTCTGTCGAATGCGCATCGTGTTGCCGCCCGCGTCCTCTCCAAAGGCATCACGGAAGGGAAATATCGCGGCAAGCTGGCGCTCGACACCATGCCGGCGACGGCGCTTGTCGCGACGTCGGGTGTTGATTCCATCATTACCGATTCCGCCAATTCGATGAGCGCCTACACGACGGGGCATAAATCCAGCACTAACGCGCTTGGCGTCTACGTCTCGCGCGCGCGATCCAACACCGATCATCCCAAAGTCGAGACCATCACCAGCCTCGTTCAGCGTCGCCTGGGCATGGCGGTCGGCATCGTCACCAACACCGAAATCGAGGACGCGACGCCCGCCGCCATGGTGGCTCATACGCGCCGGAGAGCCGATTACAATATCATCGTTCAGCAGATATTCGAGGCCAGACCCGACGTCATCCTGGGGGGCGGCAGCGCCAACTTCCTGCCGAAATCGACGCCGGGCTCGCGGCGCAATGATGAGGAGGATTATATCGGGAAATTCCGCTCCGCCGGCTATGAGTATGTTGCAACGGCAACCGAGCTTGCCGCCCTCAGCGCCAAACCCGAGACCACGAAGCTGCTTGGTCTCTTCAACAGCGGCAACATGGACGGCGTGCTCGACCGGCGCTTCCTCAAGGGTGGATCGGTCAAGAAATTCCCCGACCAGCCCGATCTGACCGATCAGGTGCGCGCGGCGCTGTCGATCCTGGCGAAGAACGACAAGGGCTTCTTTCTCATGGTGGAGAGCGGCCTCATCGACAAATACACCCACGCGCTTGATATGGAGCGCGCCGTCTACGACACGATCATGCTGGATAATGCGGTGAAGATCGCCCGCGATTTTGCCGCACCTCGCAACGATACGCTGATCCTGGTGCTCGCCGACCATACCCACCCGATCGGCATCGTCGGCGTCATGCATGATGACATGCAGGGCGCGCTGCCCAACGCGCCGTTGCGCGAGCGACTGGGCGTCTACGCTCAGGCCGGATACCCCAATTATCCCGCTCCCGATGCGCAAGGCTATCCCGACCGCGTTGATGTGAGCCGCAGGCTGGCGATCTTCTCAGCCAGCATTCCTGATTATTACGAGACGTTCCGTCCCAAGCTGGATGGGCCTAACGCACCCTCGCTCGCCGGCCAGGGTGAAGGGGCGACGTCCCGTCCCAATCCGAAATATGCCGACGCTCCGGGCGCGCTGCTGGTGCGCGGCAATCTGCCGTCGAATGCCAATTCCGACGTGCACAGCGCCGAGGATACGCTATTGTCGGCGGCAGGCCCCGGCAGCGAACGCGTCCAAGGCTTTCTCGACAACACCGAAGTATTCGAAGTGATGGCGCGTGCGCTGGCGCTTGGCAACGTGCCCTGACGACGGACATGCGGGAGCGGGCAGCGCTCCCGCTCAGTCGCGCAGCAATTCGTTGATCGACGTTTTGGAGCGGGTTTTTTCGTCAACCCGCTTGACGATCACCGCACAATAAAGCGACGGACCCCAATTCTCGCCCGGGAGCGCCTTGCCGGGAAGCGAGCCTGAGACCACGACCGAATAGGGCGGCACGCGGCCGATGTGGATTTCACCTGTCGTGCGATCCACGATCTTGGTGGAGGCGGAAATGAATACGCCCATCGACAGAACGGAACCCTCGCCGACGATGACGCCCTCCACCACTTCCGAGCGGGCGCCGATGAAACAATTATCCTCGATGATCGTCGGATTGGCCTGCAATGGTTCGAGCACGCCGCCGATGCCAACGCCGCCCGACAGATGAACGTTCTTGCCGATCTGGGCGCAGGAGCCAACGGTTGCCCAGGTATCGACCATGGTGCCGCTGTCGACATAGGCGCCGACATTCACAAAACTTGGCATCAGCACGACGCTTGGCGCGATAAAAGCCGAGCGCCGCACCACCGCATTCGGGACGGCGCGGAAGCCGGCTGAAGAAAATTGCGCCGCGTCCATCGAAGCGAATTTAGACGGCACCTTGTCCCACCAGCCACCGCCGCCCGGCCCGCCCGACACCAGCGCATTGGGCGTCAGGCGGAAGGAGAGGAGAACGGCTTTCTTCAGCCATTGATGCACGAGCCAATCGCCATTGATCTTTTCAGCAACCCGCGCCTTGCCGCTGTCGAGCGCCTCCAGAGCGTGCTCGACGGCCTCGCGCACCTCGCCGGTCGTTTGCTCGTTGACACTGGCACGATCGTCCCAGGCGGCATCGATGATACGGCTTAATTCACTCATGGCGTTCCCTCTTCCCAGCCGCTCTTTGCCTGCTTGAGCATGAAGCGTCAATTACCTGCCGCACCAACAGGCTGATGGCGGTTCACCTGCTGTAGAAAACCTGCAAGATCGCTGGTGACATGATCGATATGGCGGCGCTCGGTATCGCCAACGATATTCCATTCGGCATGAACGGTTGGCGCGGCAATGCCGGACGGGGTCACCAGGACGGTGCGCATGCCAAGCGCGTGCGGCACGGCGAGGTTATGCGCCAGGTCCTCGAACATGGCAGCGTGCACGGGATCGATGCCGTGGCGCGCCAGAAAGCGCTCATAGGCGTGCGGTTTCGGCTTGGGCGTGAAGTCAGCGTCGGCGATGTCGAAAATATCATCGAAATGCGACAGAATCTCCAGACGCGAGGCAATCGTCTCGGCATGGCGGCGTGAGCCATTGGTGAGGATGAAGCGCCGTCCCGGCAGGCGCGACAAGGCAGCAGACAGAGCAGGCGCCGGCAGGATCGCTGAATGATCGATATCATGGACAAACGCCAGATAGGGCGCGGGGTCGATGCCATCGACCGTCATCAGCCCGTTCAGAGATGTCCCGTGCTGGCGATAATAATATTTCTGCAACTGACGGGCCGACATGCCATCGATGCCATGGAAATGCGCGATCCATGCGGTGATGCGCTGATCAACCTGCTGAAACAGGTTGATCTCGGGCGGGTAGAGGGTGTTGTCGAGATCGAATATCCATTCACGGACATGGTCGAACACTGCAGGCTGAGCCAAGGATCGCCTCAGCGCTTGATCAAAGTACCCGAGCCGTGCTCGGTGAAGAGTTCCAGCAGGACGGCGTTGGCCACCTTGCCATCGAGGATGACAACCGCCTCGACGCCGCGCTCGATGGCATAGATGCAGGTCTCGATCTTGGGGATCATGCCGCCGGTGATGGTGCCATCCTTCATCAGCGCGCGGCACTCCTCAATCGACAATTCCTTGATGAGCTCCTTGTTCTTGTCGAGTACGCCTGGAACGTCGGTCAGAAGGAGAAGGCGCTTGGCCTTCATGGCGCCGGCGATCGCCCCGGCGAACGTGTCGGCGTTGACATTGTAGGTCTCGCCCTTGTGCGAGGTGCACACAGGGGCCAGCACCGGGATCAACTCGCGGCGGACGATGGTGTCGAGCACCGTGGTATCGACGCTTTCCGGCTCGCCAACGAAGCCGAGATCGACCACTTTTTCGATCTGCGAGCCGGGATCGACGACAGTGCGGGTTGCCTTCACCGCACGCACCATATTGCCATCCTTGCCGCACAGGCCGATTGCCTTGCCACCCGCATCGTTGATGTAGCCGACGATCTGCTTGTTGAGCGATCCGGCAAGCACCATCTCGACCACCTCGACGGTGGCGGCGTCGGTGATGCGATGACCGGCAGCAAACGAGCTCTTGATACCGAGCTTTTCCAGCATGGCGGAGATCTGCGGGCCGCCGCCGTGGACAACGATGGGGTTGATGCCCACCTGCTCCAGCATCACCATGTCGCGGGCAAAGGAGCGCGCCTTGGCCTCATCGCCCATGGCATGACCGCCATATTTCACGACGATGATCTCATCATCGTAATGCTGCATGTGCGGGAGGGCTTGCGTGATGATCCGCGCCTGTGACTGCGGATCGATGAGGTCGTCCATGGCGCTCTCCTCAATGTGGCTGGCGAAGCGAATAGCCGTTTCAGCAGCAACGATCAACGCGCCATTGCCCGCCTTCCCTATCAGGCTCGTTCACAGCCCCGGCATGGTGGCGATGGCGGCACGCAATTCCGCCAAACCCCAGCCTTTTTCCGATGATGTCGACAGAAACAAGGGATGAGCGGCCGGCCGTTTGGCAAGTGCGAGCCGTGTCGCCTCGAGGCGGGGAGCGATCTCGGTCGGCTTCAGCTTGTCGAGCTTGGTCAGCACCACCTGATAGCCAACCGCCGTCTTGTCCAGCAAATCCATCACCTCGACGTCGACCTTGCCGGGACCGTGGCGGGCATCAATCAGCAGCAACAGGCGGGCGAGATTGGGGCGCCCGCGCAGGTAGGAGATGACGAGATCGGTCCAGGCGGCGACCTTTTCGCGAGGCGCTGCGGCATAGCCATAACCCGGCATGTCGACGAGATGGATGCGCTCGCCAAGCGTGAAGAAGTTGATTTCCTGGGTGCGCCCCGGCGTGTTCGACGTTTTGGCAAGCGTCCGGCGCCCGGTCATGGCGTTGACAAGCGAGGATTTGCCGACATTCGAGCGCCCGGCAAGCGCCACCTCGACGCGGCTGTCGATCGGCGGCAGACCTTCAAGCGCCACCACGCCTTTGACGAAACCGCTTGGTCCGGCAAACAGCAAACGGCCAGCCTCGAGCGCTGCCGCGTCGAAAGGCGGTTCGGCATAAAGCTCCGGCGGGTCAGATGCCGCCATTGTTCAAGGTACGGCCCGTGACATCACGATTTCTTTTCCGCACTCTTGCCGAACATCGAGGCAATATTGTCCCACAGCTCCACCTTCACGCCCTGCTTGCGCATCATCATGTATTGCTGCGTCACCGACAGAAGATTATTCCACGCCCAATAGATAACGAGACCGGCGGGGAAGGAGGCCAGCATGAACGTGAAAATAACAGGCATCCAGGTGAACATGGTTTTCTGAACCGGATCGGGCGGATCAGGGTTCATCTTCATCTGGATGAACATGGTGACGCCCATGATGATCGGCCAGGCACCCATCTGCAGGAATTCCGGCATCTGCACGGGGATGAGCCCAAAAAGCGTGAAGAGATTGGTCGGGTCAGGCGCCGAGAGATCCTTGATCCAGCCAATGAATGGCGCATGGCGCATCTCGATGGAGACGAAGATCACCTTGTAGAGCGCGAAAAAAACCGGAATCTGGATGAGCACCGGCAGGCAGCCCGACAAAGGATTGATCTTCTCGCGCTTGTAAAGCTCCATCATCTCCTGCTGCTGCTTCATTTTATCGTCGGGATAGCGTTCACGCAGCGCGACCATTTCGGGTTGAACTTTCTTCATCCGCGACATGGATTCATATGATTTGTTGGCAAGCGGATAAAAGACCGCCTTGATCAACACTGTCACCAGGATGATTGACCAACCAAAATTACCAAAAACGTGGAAAAAATAATCGATAATCCAGAAGAGAGGCTTGGTAAGAAAGTAGAACCAGCCCCAGTCGATGAGCAGGTCGAAACGGTCGATACCGAGGGTGGTGCGATAATTATCAACGACCGTTACTTCCTTGGCGCCGGCAAAGACACGGTGCGAGAACGTGATCGTGGAGGCGGGCGCAAGCGTGCGCGCGCTGCCTAAAACATCTGCCTGATAGATTTCGCCCGCGCCAGCACCCGAGGCGTTGAAACGTCCCTGAACGGCTTCCGCCTGTTCGGGGATGATTGTCGCGGCCCAGTATTTATCCGTGATGCCAACCCAGCCGCCAGTCGCCTTTTCCGTATATTGGGAGGCCTTCTTGATGTCAGCGTAGGTGTATTCCTTCAGGCCTGCCTGACCGAGAACGCCGATCAACCCTTCATGCAGGATGTAGAAACCGGCAACCTTCGGCGTGCCATGGCGGGAGACAAGGCCGTAGGGGTAAAGCGTCAGAGTGTCGCTGCCGGTGTTGCGGACCTCTTCGTTGATGGTGAACATATAGGCATCATCAACCGCGTAGGTGCGACGAAACTGCTGACCCTTGCCGTTATCGTAGACGAGTGTCACCGGCGTTGACGGGCTGAGGGCGCCACTGCCCTCCTGGCGCCACAGCGTGTCCGCGCCCGGCATGCCCGACCCTGCGGCCCCCACAACCCCTGTTTCGGCATAAAACGCAGCGGCCGTGCCGGAAGGCGAGAAAAGCGTGATCAGCGGGCTGCCGGGGTCAACCGTCTCGCGGTATCCGGTCAGCTTCAGATCATCAATGCGACCACCCTTGAGGGAGAGCGAGCCCTGCAGGCGAGCGGTGTTGATGGCAACCCGTGGCCCTGCCGCCAGCGCGGCCTCTCGCGTCAAAACGCCTGTCGGAGATGGATTGACAGGTGCTGGTGCGGCGCCAGGCGATGTGGGGACAGGTGGTGCGCCAGGCGCGGCGGTATTGGTTTGAGGCGCAGTGGTGCCTCGCGGTGCGGCTACCTGTTCGGCCGCCTGTTTCAGGCGCTCCTGCTCGACGCGGGGATTGACCACCAGAAACTGCCAGCCAAGAAGGACCAGCAGCGACAGGGCAAACGCCAGGATCATATTGCGTGTGTTATCGTCTTTCATAATCGATCGCTTCCATGACCGGTCGCATTGCTCTGAGGCGCGGTGACGCCCTGTGTTGCAGCTCTCTCACCGTGCCCTCGCGCCTCGGCAGAGGCATGGGCGCGCTGAAGGGATTTGCTGAAGTCTCGCATCAACTGGCGAAAATCAAGTGACAATGCATCGCGCCGGCCAATGAGGACGTAGTCAAAGCCCGGCCGGGCATCCATATCTGCGGCAAGACGGACAATTTCGCGCAGGCGCCGACGGATACGATTGCGCTCAACGGCGTTACCGGTTTTCCTGGTGACGGTGAACCCAAATCGCGCCGGCCCTTCTCCCCGCGCCAAAGCTTCGCCACGCGCCTTGGCCTGAACGCTGAAACCACGCGATGACGCCCGCGCGCCGGTCGCGGCGGCAAGAAATTCCCGGCGTTTCGTCAGACGTTCGATGGAAATCACGTCCGACGCGTTCCGTCCCTCAAGCCGACAAGCGCTTGCGACCACGAGCCCGACGCGCTGCAATGACCTTGCGCCCCCCATTGGTGGCCATGCGCGAACGAAAACCGTGACGACGCTTGCGCACGATCTTGGAGGGTTGATAAGTGCGCTTCATTCTCTGTTCCGCGCCCGGCGCGGCCTCTTTCTCGACGGGCGAGCGACTGCGCCACGAACGCAATCACATCGCCAAACCAACATCATATCTCGCGGCTCGCATATCTCGCATCTTGGCGACCGCACGGCAGGGCATAAAAAAACCCCGCGCGCAGCAGCAAGCGGAGGCGTGCTTTACTGGCGCGGCTTATACGCAAACGAGCGGCAGGCGTCAATCACGCAAGCTTGCGACCCTCGCCAGCATAAAGATATTGCCCGCTGGTCATCCTCATGCCCTAAGCTGGCGGGATTGCGATGACATGCGGCGAGGGAATTGGCGATGGATAACGAAGCCCCAGGAGCGCTTGCGGCCGGGCCTGACAGGCGGGGGGACGCGGCGGTGACGGATTTGAGCGGGAAACGTAAATCCTTCGCGCCCTGGATCATCGCACTTGTCTTTGTTGGCGTCACAATCGCTATTTTTGCGAGCGGCGTTCATCGTTACCTGTCTTTTTCGACGCTAGTGACCTACCAGGATTCGCTTCATGACATGGTTGCGCGCAATCCTGCCGTGGCGCCGCTGCTGTTCGTGCTGGCTTATGCGCTGGCGGTTGCCTTTTCCATTCCTGGCGCCGTTGTTCTGACGGTGACCAGCGGGTTTCTTTTTGGCGGCATCCTCGGCACCATGCTGACACTCACCGGTGCCACGATCGGTGTCGCCGGCATTTATGCCATCGCTGGTAGCGCCCTTGGGCCTGCTGTCAAACGCCTCGTCGAAGGCCGGCTCGCCAGTATCAATGAAGGGTTTCGCGAAGGGGTCTGGAGCTATCTGTTCTTCCTGCGCCTCGTGCCGCTCTTTCCCTTCTGGGTCGTCAATCTGGCAACGGCTTGCCTGCAGGTGCCGCTTGTTCCGCTGCTGGTCACCACCTTTCTCGGCACCCTGCCGGCAACACTCGCCTTTTCCTTCGCGGGCGCAAGCTTTGCCGAAATCGTTCGCAGTCAGGGCGAGGCGCTGCGCACCTGTCAGGCAAGCGGTGCGACAACATGCGGCGTGACTTTCGACGCATCGCATGTGATTTCGCCGCAAATTCTGGCAACATTCGTTGCGTTAGGGGTCATGGCGCTGGTACCTGTAGCAATGAAAACGTGGCGCCGCCGCAGCAAAAGTGTCGGCAAATTCTGAGCGTGCACGGCTAGGAGCATTGGTTGACCATCATCGCCTGCGATCTTTGTGTCATCGGTGCCGGTTCCGGCGGATTGTCGGTGGCCGCCGCCGCCGCCGCCTTTGGCGTCAACGTGGTCCTGATCGAGCGCGGCAAGATGGGCGGCGATTGCCTGAATACCGGCTGCGTCCCGTCTAAGGCCCTGATCGCGGCCGCTCACCAGGTTCATGCCGCGCGCCATGCCAAGGTCTTTGGCATTGATGCCGACCAGATCACTGTCGATTACGCACGCGTTCACGATCATATCCACGATGTCATCGCCACCATCGCGCCGGTTGATTCGCAGGAACGGTTCGAGAGCCTGGGGGTCACGGTACTGCGTGGCGAGGGACGCTTCGTTTCGCCATCGACCGTCCAGGTTGGCGACAGCACGGTCCGCGCGCGCCGCTTCGTGATTGCCACCGGTTCGCATGCGGCTGTGCCACCGATTCCCGGTCTGAAAGACGTGCCTTATCTGACCAATGAATCGGTATTTGATCTCAAGGCGCTCCCCGCCCGCCTCCTTGTCCTTGGCGGCGGGCCGATTGGCTGCGAGCTTGCCCAATCATTCCAGCGGCTGGGAAGTGCGGTCACGGTCATTGAAATGGCACGGCCGCTGGCCAAGGATGATCCTGAGGCTGCTGCCATCGTCATCGAGGCGATGCGCCGGGACGGCGTTGAATTCATGCTTGGCCGCAAGGCTGGCGCGGTCACACGAGACGGCGACATGATCACCCTCAGTCTGGAGGGCGAGGATGGCAGCGTGTCACAGGTGTCGGGGACGCATCTGCTGGTGGCGACCGGGCGCCGGCCGATCCTTCACGGGCTCAATCTCGAGGCTGGAAACATTGCCTCGACACCGCGCGGCATTACCGTTGACAGCGGGCTGCGCAGTGTGACCAACCGGCGCGTCTATGCGGTGGGCGACGTGGCGGGCGGCGCGCAATTCACGCATGCGGCCAATTATCATGCCGGGCTGGTGATCCGAAACGCCTTGTTCCGCCTGCCTGTCAAGGTCGAGGCGACCGCCATTCCCTGGGCGACCTATACCGAACCGGAGCTGGCGCAAGCCGGGCTGACGGAGGACGCCGCGCGCCGCATGCATGGCGATATTCGCGTCATGAACGCCCCCTTCCACCACAATGACCGGGCGATCGCCGAGCGTGACACGGATGGCTTCATCAAGGCCATCACCACGAAAACGGGACGCGTTCTGGGCGCCACCATTGTGGGACGCGGTGCGGGCGATATTGCGGGGCAGTGGCAAATGGCCGTCAACCAGAAGATGAACATTCGCGCCTTTGCCGGCACCGTCTATCCCTATCCGACGCGCGCAGAAATATCCCGACGCGCGGCGATCGCCTATTTTGCGCCGAGCCTGGCGTCACCTTGGCTGCGCCGCCTGATAGCGCTCCTGCGTCATCTCGGATAGGCCAACATGAACTACTCATCCCCGCCCCCATCACAAAAGCAGTCGGCAGACAGCGTCGAAGACGCGCTCGCTACTCCCTTCATTCAGGGTGGGTTGTCAGAAAAATTGCTCATATTGACTATTTTCTTCGTGCTTCTGGCTGAAATCCTGATCTACATCCCATCGATCAGTAATTATCGGCTGACGCAGCTCCAAGACCATCTATCCGCCGCCCGGACAGCCGCGCTCGTGCTGGATGCAGCGCCCGAAGGGCTGGTGCCGCGCGCGCTCGAATTGCAGATCCTGCAGCAGGTCGGCGCACGGGCGATCATCCTCAAGCGCGGCAACGCACGGCGGCTGCTGGCGTTTTCCGACATGCCGCCGACCGTGAGCACGACATTCGATCTTCGTGATGCGTCACGTATCAAGAGTGTGTTTGATGCCTTTGCCACCCTCTTTGGCACAGGGCCGCAGATCATAGGCCTCATCGGAGACGCACCTCGGGAAGGCGAGTTCGTCGAAATTGTCATGAGCGATGAGGAGCTACGCGCCTCGATGTGGCGCTTTTCGCTCAATATCCTTCTGCTGTCGCTGGTGATTTCGATCTTCACCGCCGCGCTGGTCTATCTCTCGCTTCTGGCACTTTTTGTTAAGCCGATGCGCGAGATATCAGCCAAGATCATGGCGTTCCGCGAGGCACCGGAGGAGCCCAGCGCCATCATGGCGCCCAGCGACCGACAGGATGAAATCGGGCTGGCGGAGCGGGAATTACGCCGCATGCAGCGGCAAATCCAGACAGCGCTGGTGCAGAAAACGCATCTTGCCGCGCTTGGTCTGGCTGTGTCCAAGATCAGCCATGATCTGCGTAACATCCTCGCCTCGGCGCAGCTTTTTTCCGACCGCCTGTCGAGCGTGTCGGAGCCAACCGTGCAGCGTCTGATGCCGCGTGTGATCGGCTCTATCAACCGCGCCATTGCTCTGTGCCAGAGCACGCTTGCCTATGGCCGCGCCGCTGAACCGGCTCCCAACCCACGGCATGTGCGCTTCAAGATGTTGATCGACGATGTCGGGGCAGCGCTTGGCCTTGGCGAGGGTTATCCCGCCTGGATCAATGAGGTCGACGACAAGGCAACCGTCTTTGCTGATCCCGAGCAGCTTTACAGGGCGTTTCTCAATCTTGGCCGCAACGCGGTGGAAGCTTTGCGCGCGCAGCCGCCCAGGAATGGCGGGGCAATTCGTATCGCCATGCGCGCCAGCGAGACGAGCGTGATTATTTCTATGGCGGATAATGGTCCAGGCATTCCGGCAAAAGTACGTGACAAACTGTTTCAACCCTTCGCTGCCAGCGGCAATAAAGGCTCGGGACTTGGTCTTGCCATTGTCGCCGAACTCATTCGCGGCCATGGCGGAACCATCACTCTTCAGCCGTCGCCGGTTGGGACATTGTTTGAAATCGAGCTGCCTGCGCAAACAACGGGCAGGGCGTGATTTTAAGCAAAAAACTAGCTCGACTATCCTTTTTTGCTAAAAATCCGTCTTATGCCTATTTCTGCGGACATAGAGCCGATGGTGCAGCGCGAAAGAAGGCGGGCACGGCTTAACCACATCACAGGTCGCAAGCCGCCTGCCTATTGAAGCCCTGTCATGTTTTCGTTACAGAGCCGTCCAGCGCGGGCGGTGATCACATTCATCCACCCGCCGACTGAAGGGTGATGGACGTCAGCACTGCCGCTAGAGCAGGGCGCATGGGAGGGTTTCAGTGAAACAGACAGGCATCTTCAACAGCGCTGCGGGCGCCGCGGAATTCGGGCTTGGCAAGGCGTCATCCATTCAGTGGAACCTCACCGAAGCACCGCTTTACGAAGCAGCGATTGCGCGCGGCGAAGCGCAGGTGGTTGCCGGCGGTCCGCTGGTTGCCGAAACCGGACAGCACACCGGCCGCTCACCCAAAGATAAATTCATCGTCCGCGATGACACCACCGATCAGTCGATCTGGTGGGATAACAATGCGGAGATGTCGCGGCAGCATTTTGATACACTGCACGCCGATATGCTGGCGTTCGCCGCCGACAAGGATCTGTTCGCCCAGGATCTCTATGGCGGGGCTGATCCCAAATACCGCATCAATGTGCGTGTCTATGTCGAAAAGGCGTGGCATGCGCTGTTCATCCGCCATCTGCTGCGCCGCCCTTCCCGCGAAGAGCTTGCAAGCTTCGTCCCGCAAATGACGATCCTCGATCTCCCCTCCTTCAAGGCTGATCCCAAGCGTCACGGCACGCGCAGCGAGACCGTCATTGCCTGCGATTTCACCCGCAAGATCGTGCTGATCGCCAATTCGGCCTATGCAGGCGAAATGAAGAAATCCGTGTTCAGCCTGCTGAACTTCCTGCTGCCGCCGCAAGGGGTGATGCCGATGCATTGCTCGGCCAATACCTCAACGGAGGGTTCGGCGGCGGTCTTCTTCGGCCTTTCGGGCACCGGCAAGACGACGCTGTCGTCGGATGCCTCGCGCATTCTCATCGGCGATGACGAACATGGCTGGGGACAGGACGGTATCTTCAATTTTGAAGGCGGCTGCTACGCCAAGATGATCCGTCTGTCGAAGGAGGCGGAGCCGGAAATCTATGAGGCGGTGAGCCATTTCCCGGCGGTACTGGAAAATGTCGTCATTGATCCTGATACCCGCCGCCCGCTTTTTGATGATGGCTCAAAGACGGAAAACACGCGTGGCGCCTATCCCATGCACGTCATCCCCAATGCGTCCGAAACCGGGCTTGCCGGCCATCCGCGCAATATCATCATGCTGACGGCGGATGCTTTCGGTGTCATGCCGCCGATTGCCAAACTCAATCCGGCGCAGGCGATGTATCATTTCCTGTCAGGTTATACGGCGAAGGTTGCTGGCACCGAGCGTGGCGTGAGCGATCCGACCGCCACGTTCTCCACCTGTTTTGGCGCTCCCTTCATGCCGCGCCACCCGTCTGTCTATGGGGCGTTGCTGAAAGAGCTGATCGCCAAGCATCAGGTCGATTGCTGGATCGTCAACACCGGCTGGACCGGTGGCAGCTTCGGGGTAGGCCGGCGCATGCCGATCCAGGTGACGCGCGCGCTTCTCAATGCAGCGCTCAACGGGACGCTGAAGAGCGCCAGTTTCCGTACCGACCCTTATTTCGGTTTCCAGGTGCCAACCGATGTGCCGGGCGTTCCCGTGCACATTCTCAACCCGTTCAAGACATGGGCGGATAAAGCGGCCTTTGATGCGACCGCCCGCAAGCTGGTTGCCATGTTCCAGGAAAATTTCACCAAGTTTGAAGCCCATGTCGACCGCGAGGTGGCGTTAGCCGCGCCGTCGATCCGGCTGGCTGCCGAATAACGCTCGCGGTATTCCAGAAAAGAAAGGCCGGGTCCAAAGCCCGGCCTTTTTTGATTTATATAGCGCGGCGCTAAACGCCGACGGCCTGCACTTCACGGACTTCCGGCACGAAATGCTTCAGCAGGTTCTGGATGCCGTGCTTGAGCGTCGCGGTCGATGAGGGGCAGCCGGAGCAGGCGCCGCGCATATTGAGATAAACCACGCCATCGGCATAGCGGCGGAAGGTGATGTCGCCTCCATCCTGGGCGACTGCCGGGCGGACCCGCGTTTCGAGAAGATCCTTGATGGCTTCGACGATCTCGGCATCTTCCGGCGCGAACTCCTCCTGCGTGGCTTCGCTTAAGGACGCCTCCGCCATGACCGGGGCGCCGGACAGGTAATGCTCCATGACAGCGCCGAGAATCGCTGGCTTGATATGCGCCCACTCCTCGTCCGCGGTCTTGGTTACGGCAACAAAATCCTCGCCAAAGAAAACCGTCGCCACACCTTTGAGCGCAAACAGCCGCTCGGCCAGAGGTGATGCAATCGCATCCTCCGCCTGGCGAAACTCGCGGGTGCCGCTGCCCAGGACCGGCTTTCCCGGCAGGAATTTCAAGGTGGCGGGATTGGGCGTTGCTTCGGTCTGGATAAACATCGGGGCCTCGCTGGCAGGTTACCGCCTGAGATTGTGATGACGACAGGCTGCTTCAAGCCGTCTTATGGCATAAATCGCTCAGGATAGCGCATCAATTTCCGCATCGCTGAGATGTCCAGGAACGATGGTGATGGGAACAGAAAAGGAGGAAATCGCCCCGCCCGCCAATGCAGCGATCAACGGGCCCGGTCCCTCACGCCCGGTGCCCGCCGCCAGAATCAGGATGGCGATATCCTCATCCTCGCTGATGAGGCGCAATATTTCGGCAGCCTTGTCGCCCTCGCCCACATGGCGTTCAGGCTCAAGGCCGGAGACGGCGCGTACGCGGATGGCTGCTTGTTGCAGCGCTTCTTCAGCCGCGTCCAGCGCTTCCTGGCGCATCAGCGCTTCGACACCTGCCCAGGACTGGCGGTCCGGCGGCGCGCTGATTGCCAGCATCACCACCTGGCCGCCGGTCGATTGCGCGCGTCTGGCGGCGTAATAAATGGCGCGGTCGCTCTCCGCCGTACCATCAACGATGATGAGGAATTTGCGCTGATGTCCCGGTTCACTCGACCGACGTGGCGATTGCGGCATGGCACGGCCTCATGAAGGATCAGGATTGGGGTCCAGACCTATTAATTTCAGCGCAAAGGTCGCTGGCGGGAAGCGCGAGATCGCGAAGCAAGCCTGCGGGAAGTCTAAAGACTTTCAAAGGCTTGCGACCAAAACACTGGTGAGCTGGATATCGCGTTTCCAGCCGCGATCCGCAGGACATGAAAGGGGTGGCGAACTGGTTCGTCGAAAGGCTCAACCATACGCAAGGGTATGCTTTTCGCCTTTCTCCTACCATTTCATCCACCCTTTTCATGCCGTTGCGTTGAAATTAATAGGTCTGGACCCTAGGCGATCAGTGACAAGCCTAGCCGTTTCAGCGGCTGCGCAACAGGCCGACGATATCGCGAACCTCGCGCATGACCGGGGCCGCAATCGCGCGCGCGCGCGCTGATCCCTCGGCAAGAACAGCCTCGACAGCACCTTCATCATCAAGCCAGCGGCGCATGTCAGCCGAAATCGGCGACAAGCGGGCGACCGCGGCATCAGCCAATGCCGTCTTGAAGCGCGAAAACTGCCCGCCGCCGAATTCACCGAGAACAGACGACACATCCGCGCCCGTTAGTGCGGCATAGATGCCAACGAGATTTTCAGCTTCCGCCCGCCCCGCGAGCCCTTTTTCTTCCGATGGCAGAGGCTCGGGATCGGTCTTGGCCTTGCGGATCTTCTGGGCAATCGCCTCAGGGCTGTCGGTCAGATTGATACGCGAATAATCGGAGACATCCGACTTCGACATTTTCTTCGTGCCATCGCGCAAGCTCATTACGCGGGTCGCCGGCCCGGTGATCATCGGCTCGGGGAGCGGGAAGAAGACCTCGCCAAACCCATGGCTGGCGATCGAGCCGGCGAAATCCATATTGAATTTCTGGGCGATGTCACGCGACAGTTCGAGATGCTGCTTCTGATCATCGCCGACCGGCACGTGGGTTGCCTTGTAGACCAGAATGTCGGCTGCCATCAGCACCGGATAGGCATAAAGCCCGACCGCCACGTTTTCGCGATCCTTGCCGGCTTTTTCCTTGAACTGCGTCATGCGATTGAGCCAGCCGAGACGGGCGACGCAATTGAATATCCAGGCGAGTTCCGCGTGCTCCGCAACCTGGCTCTGGTTGAAGATGATCGACTGTTTGGGATCAAGGCCACAGGCGAGATAGGCTGCTGTCACTTCAATAATGGCGCGGCGCAATGCGACCGGGTCCTGCGCAACGGTGATGGCGTGCAGATCAACCACGCAATAGATGCATTGATGGGTCGACTGCATCGCGATCCAGTTGACCATGGCGCCAAGATAATTGCCAAGATGAAGATTGCCGGTTGGCTGCATGCCCGAGAATACCCGCGGCGCAAAAGGCGTGGTCATTATTCGCTTCCCTGTTTCCGGCGCTGCTTATCGCCGCAAGCACGCAGGCTGGCAAGGGGCGATGTCACCTCAACGAGCGGGCGGCGGGCTGTCGCTGAAGACGGCCAGAAGTGCGGTGCGGATGTTCAGCTGAACCTGCTTTTCCTGAATTTTACCACCCAGAAGGTTCGTGACATAAAATACGTCAACCGCGCGCTCGCCAAAGGTGGAGATATGCGCCGAGCCGATATTGAGATCAAGATTGGAGAGCGCGGTCGTCAGATCGTAAAGCAAGCCCGGCCGATCAAGGCCGGAGACTTCGACGACGGTAAACGCATCCGACCAGGAATTATTGACAAGGACGTCGGGCTCGATCTCAAAATGCCGGTAGCGAGGTCGTTTGGCCAGACGCTCGGCTACAAGCTGGGCCAGGCGCAGCTTGCCGGACAAGACATCGCGTATCGATTTGGCGACACGCTCGGTGCGCGCCAGTTCCTCGTCCTCACGCTCGAAAGCGCGCGTGAGGAAGATTGTGTCGAGCGCCTCGCCCCTGGTCGTTGTGAAGATCTGGGCATCAACGATATTGGCGCCGGCGGCAGCACAGGCCCCGGCGATCGTTGCCAGCAGGCGCGGGTGATCGGGGGCAAGTACCGTCAGCTCGGTGATGGCGCGGAAGGCGTCGGTCTCAACCGAAGTCGCCAGTCGCAGGCCGGAGCGGCGGGAGTCTCGCAGCAGGCCCGCATGCGCCACTTTGCGGCTTGTTTCAACCTTGAGCCAATAGGGAGGATAGTGACGGGCAAGCAATTCGGCGCGATCCTCGTCGCTCCATGTCGACAATGCCGCCGCCAGATCGGTCTTTGCTGCTTCGACGCGATGGCTGCGATCAATCTGGCTGTGCCCGCCGGCAAGCACAGGCTCCGTCTCGTAGTAAAGGGTGCGCAGCAACTGCCCCTTCCAGCCATTGAAGACGCCAGGGCCGACGGCGCGAATATCGGCAACCGTCAGGATCAACAGCAGCTTCAGACGCTCAAGGCTCTGCACGGTCGTGGCGAAGGCGGAGATGGTCAGCGGATCAGACAGATCGCGCGACTGGGCAATCGTCGACATGGTGAGATGTTCGCGCACGAGCCAGGCAACGGTATCGGTCTCAGCTGCCGTCAAGCCAAAGCGTGGCGCGAGGTGGCGGGCTACTTTCTCGCCCGCCAGTGAATGATCCTCAGCACGCCCCTTGGCGATATCGTGGAGAAACAGCGCCACATAAAGAACGCGCCGCGACTGGATGGTCGCAAAGACTTCCGTTGCCAGCGGATGCTCTTCTTTAAGGCGCCCGTTCTCGATATCGGAAAGGATGCCAATGCTGCGTAGGAGATGCTCATCAACCGTGTAGTGATGGTACATGTTGAACTGCATCATGGCGATGACGCGGCCGAACTCGGGAACGAACCGGCCGAGAACGCCCGCTTCATTCATGGCCCGCAGCCGCAATTCAGGCGCGTCATGCGAGGTCAGCAATTCGAGAAAGACGGCATTGGCCGCAGGATCATCCGCCAGCCTGCTGTCGAGGAGATGAAGCGAGCGGGTGACCGCCCGCAAGGCGTCGGGATGCAACGACACGTTCAGCGCCTCGGACGCCGCGAAAAGCTTGATGAGATTGATCGGCGCGCGCTCGAACACCTGGTCGTCGCGCAGCGTCAGACGATTATTGACGATCAGAAAATCGGGATAATCGGGTGCTGCCACAGGGCGCTGGCCACGGAAGCGGCGCACGAAGCGGTTGAGGAGCGGCGGCGGCTTGACATGGCGCGCTTCAAGCGCGGCAGAGAGGATGCGGGTGAGATCGCCCACGGTCTTCGCCACCATGAAATAATGCTTCATGAAGCGCTCGACGGCGCGCAGCGCCGAATTGTCGCGATATCCCATCCGCAGCGCCACCGCCGCCTGGACGTCGAAGGACAGGCGCTCTTCGGCACGGCCGGTCAGGAAATGGAGATGGCAGCGCACGCGCCACTGAAATTCTTCGCATTTTTCGAAACGGCGCAGCTCGTTGCGGTCGAAAACACCGGCACTGACCAAGTCACGCGGGCTGCGTACACGGTAGACGTATTTGCCGATCCAGTAGAGCGTGTGCAGGTCACGCTGGCCACCCTTGCTTTCCTTGATATTGGGCTCGACGAGGTAACGTGTATTGCCGGCACGGCGATGGCGCTGATCCCGTTCGTTGAGCTTGGCGGCAACGAATTCGACGGCGGTCCCCCGCGCCACCTCGCGGTCGAAGCGCTGCATCAACTCGTCATGGAGGGCCGGATCGCCCCACAGATGACGGGCTTCAAGGATCGAGGTGCAGATGGTGGTATCATCTTTCGCTGATCGGATGCATTCAGCGACCGAGCGGGTCGCGTGGCCGACTTTCTGGCCAAGATCCCACAGCATGTAGAGGATGTATTCGATAACGCTCTCGCCCCACGCCGTCCGTTTGTAGGGCAGAAGAAAGAGCAGATCGATGTCCGAACCGGGCGCCAGTGTCCCGCGCCCATAACCACCAACGGCGAGGATCGCCACGTGCTCGCTATCGGAAGGATTGTCCTGACGAAAGACGTGGGCGGCAACGAAATCAGCGAGCGCGCCGATCAACTCATCCTGGAGGCGCGACAGGCGCTCGGCACATCGCAGCCCGTCGCGATCGGCGAGGAGCGATTGTTCTGCTGCCTGCCGGCCGGAAGCCAGCGTGTCCTTCAGAAGAGCGCGCACACGGGCTGTCGTCTCGGTTGAGCGGATATCGACCGCCTCGCCGGCGATCTCGGCAAGCAAGCGACGCAATTTTTCCTGATCGCCCAGTCCCGCATCGTGACTGAGCGAACTGGCAGGCAGGCCCGAATCGGCAAGGCGCGGATCAGCTCTCATGCCGGCAGCAGATACCGGCTTCCCCGGCTGTCAGGCAAGAAGGGGAACCAGACGGTTCACCCGGTCCGCGCCAATCTGGCGACAGGTTTGGACGCAGCTGCGGCTTTGGCGCGGCGCTGGGCGTGGGTTGAAATAAAATCGGCAATGCGCGGCTGGATTTCGGAGCGGAAGCGCGAACCGTTGAACACGCCGTAATGGCCAACGCCGGGCTGCATGTAGTGCGCGCGCAGGTCCTTGCTCAGCCCTGTACACAGGCGGTGCGCGGCCTCGGTCTGTCCGCCGCCCGTGATGTCGTCATTCTCGCCCTCAACCGTCATCAGGGCGACACGGGTGATCTTGCCCGGATCAACCAGGGTGTTGCGATGCATCATCTCGCCTTTGGGCAGTGCGTGACGGATGAACACCGCATCCACCGTCTGCAGATAGAATTCCGACGTCAGGTCCATGACCGCCATGTACTCGTCGTAGAAATCCTTGTGCTTGGTTGCCGAATCGCCATCGCCCTTGACCATGTTCTCGAACATCTCACGATGGGCGTTCACATGGCGGTCGAGGTTCATCGACATGAAGCCGCCAAGCTGGAGGAAGCCCGGGTAGACGGTACGCATGAAGCCTGGATAGGGAAACGGCACCGTCATGATCACGTTGCTGCGGAACCAGTCGATGCCCTTGTCCTCGGCAAGCTTGTTGACATCGGTTGGCGCGATGCGAGTGTCAATCGGCCCGCCCATGAGCGTCATGGTGGTCGGCACCAGCGGATCCTTGCGCGCCTCCATCACCGAGATTGCCGTCATCACCGGAACAGAGGGCTGGCACACGGCGATGACATGCGTGCCTTCACCCAGGTGATGCAGCATGGAGATGACATAATCGACATAATCGTCGAGATCGAAGCGGCCCGCCGCCAATGGCACCATGCGCGCATCTTCCCAATCGGTGATGTAGACCTCGTGATTGGGCAGGAAAGCCTCTACGGTGCCGCGCAGCAGCGTCGCGTAATGGCCCGACATCGGTGCCACCAGCAGCACTTTCTGCTGGCTGTGGCGCGGCGCGAAGCCCATTTTTTCGAAATGGATGAGATTGCAGAACGGACGCTTCCAGACGATATGCTCGTGCACGTCGACGCGCTGGCCACCGGCAAAGACCGAGGCGATGCCGAATTCCGGCTTGAGGTAACGGCGCGTCGTGCGCTCGAACATCTCGGCCGAGGCCGCCATGGCGCGACCGACCCAGGTGTGGGCGAACGGATTGATCGGGTTCTTGAACATCAGCCGCGTTGCGTCCGCCACGGCTCGATAAGGCGACATGGCGGCATGGTTCCATTCATACATCTGGTAAAAGGCCATGGAATTCCCCTCTAACGCCGTTTGACACGACGCAATTCCTATCGGCCGCCCGATCGGTTCAATATAAGAGCGCTGCCCCATCAGCCCAATCGGCGGTCAGATATATCAGGCTATTGGCAGGGTAGGCACGACGCAACGTGACTAAGGTCGCAGAATTTATATTGCAGTGCAACATAAATCCGAAAAACCACCTGATCGCGCTGTGGGCGGTCTTGAAGGAGGGCCGCAGGCTGACGTGATCCGGCAATCGGACAAATGCCGCAAATAGCGCCGCATCCAGCACCAAAACGTGTTTTCGTACGGCGCTTTTGATGATTCTGTGCCTCAAAGATTGACGAAACCTTACGGAAGGTGGGCTTGCTGGCGGATTCAACTTAAGGAGGTAAATGGTTGATACCTGATTTTTTCTACGAAAAATCACGTACTTACTTTCGACCAAGCAAGCGAATTCTCTAGTTATTGCAAGAAGATGCGCAGTAACGCTGATGGGGCAAGGTGACGCGGCTTTCGGTGCATAAGTGAACACTCAGCCGGCAGAACTGCCTGAAATGACGGCAATGATCGGCACGTTCCCCGCCGGCGTTCTGGCTGACGCCTTGTGATCGATGACCCGGGCTGGCGGGGGCACGGGATGGCGCAAGGCATCCGACCGGACATGAAGCGCGCCCGCTCCGGGTGTGCGCTGACCTTGGCTCGCAGCGCGTCCGGCGCCGTTTGAGCCACGAGGCACCCGCAAGCACTTTGGCTATCAGGCGCGCGCGGGCCCGCTGTCAGGAGCCTCAGGCAAATACAGGGCTTGCCAAGGGCAGGCGCAGAGGGTAACCAAGCGCCTCTTTAGCTGCGGGAGACAGGCTCTCCGGCGGCAGGCGCCCGTAGCTCAGCTGGATAGAGCACTAGACTACGAATCTAGGGGTCAGAGGTTCGAATCCTTTCGGGCGCGCCATTCTCTTTTCTGTGTCAATAAAATTAATGGCTTACAGGTCGATTTTGTCGCACCTTCTCGAACCCCGTTTAAGGTGCGACAATTTTGGTCGCTTTGTGTTCTGATGGTGGA